>NZ_JAXVAE010000073.1:0-44018 GCF_037460745.1 Hallella sp.
CAACCACCGTCAGTTCGTGTACTCCGAGATACATGTCACCGAACAGTCCTCCTATAGTGTCATAGTCGAGTGTTCTTTTTATTGAGGCAAGTATGTTGTAGCGTATTATGACCAATGAAACATGCGCTAGCCCTTGTTCATTTGCATTATTCCAATATCGCCGACCCGGCACCATTTTGCCGTGAAGCCTCATTGTTTTGTTTTACGTGTTTGCCGAAGCCGAACACATAAGAAGCGCCCAATTTTACATAGCAATGACTATCCACGCCATAACCAGACTGCTTTCGGTCGAAATACCTGCTGTTCATCTCATTGCTTGAATTCTTCCAGCTCCATGTGAATGGATTTGCAATCTGGGCCAATACATTCCATGATGAGTTTCCCCATCCTATACTCAAGGAGTAGGTTTCTTTATGTTTAGTCCATAATCCATTTATTTCACTTCCCGGTGCACTCTTATCTGAGAAATATTGAGCACCTATATTCCATCCACCGAAATACCAATAAGCTTGCAGCGAGTAGTTCACATCTACATGATCCGAGTTGAAAGGTTCGCCGTTATGGCAGAAAGGCATTGCTATTTGTCCTGCAATCTGCAATCTGTTTTGTAGCAGCCTCACTCGTCCGTAGGCTCCCGTTGTCAATGATGTGAAACCGCCCATAGGCTGTTCTATTGTTCGTAATATTCCGGTTGAGGATGGAGTATATACAAAGGCGTATCGGTCGCGTACCGACCATGCAGTGGCATAGACTGAAAAGCTGATACTGTTGTTCGGTATGCAGGTGTAAGTTATGCCATAGTCGAAACTCTTGTAGGGCTTAAGGGCAGGGTTGCCGGTATAGCTCATCAACGGGTCTGACTGTACGACAGCTTCGCTACGGTAAGACGAGAGTGGCACGGAGGTCATGTAATGAAATACGGCTGAGATATAATTCTTATTGTTGAACGAGTACTGAACCGATGCGTCCGCCCAAGGTTGGGTGGAATGTTCGATGGTTTGTCTATACTTCGAGTGGTCGTAATTGTATCCCACACCTAAATATATATAGTATTTGTTCTTTGAAAATGAATAACCCAATCCCGGACCTATACGGTATGTAGTGAGTCGGTCGTACATGTCTGTAGTTCCTGAATATCTTGTCGAAGCTCTGTAAAACAGACCCTGACAGAAGATCTTCAGATTTCCATAGTTGCCGAACGAGTGGTTGAACTGCAGTCTGGCGCGGATGGAATGAGAATCGTCCTCGGCATAATTTGGAAATTCAGCTGTCCCCTCCCTATAAAGGCTTGATTGCCGAGAATGGGTATATGAGTAGACGGGGTAGAAGTTGATTGTATTTCTCTTTCCCAGGATGAAATTCCAGTTGCCCGAATATGACAGAGAGTTCTGACGCATGGCTTCATTCTTGTCGAAACTGATCAAGTCTATATTGTCGGGATTAATGCCGACAGTTCCCGTAGTGTTATTGATAGGCGTATGGTCGAAAGCTGCTCCGACAATGTTGCTGATAGTGATTTTATCGGTATTGTAGACAACTTTCAGGGTAGGCCACAATAATCTGTTGTGTCTGTCGGCAGCTATGACCGATTCTGTCCGTCTGAAAGTATTTTCCGAGCCGTCATTCTGAGGAAGTCGGTAGGTCTCGAAGCTTTCTGCGAAATCATGTGTCGATTTACTATACGAAGCTCCCAATCCCAAATCAAAGGTAAATCTCTTTGACTGGAATTTACCAAAAAGGTTAAGCTGACCGTCATTGGCTATAAAGCGTTCCGAGCCTAAAGCCTTTAAATATCCTCCATATTCATACCGTTTCATGACAAAGTTCACAACATGTGCATTACCAAGAAATCTTGGGTCGGATGGATAGTCATAATATTCAACCTTTTTGACATCGGTAGTTCTCATGTTCTTTAAATCATCGGCAGTAGCAGGAAGCCTGTCTATGAACACGGCTACAGGTCTGTTGCCCACGGTGTTTATCGTTGTGCCTGCTCCAAGTGCCAACTGAGGAATCGCCATACGGTTCAGTAAATCTATTCCGCTTTGTGAGGCGTTCTTCTGTTTTGAAGTGGGGAAATATGTTGAAACAGAGGCTGATATGTTTTGTTGGTCGGCCTCAACCACCACCTCCTTTAATTGTATGGATAAAGAGTCTTTTGTTTTTACTTGTGCATCAAGGGTAAGGCAAAAGCTGATGCTGCCGAATAGCAAGAGTGCGATTTGAATTAAGAGATATCTCATAAGCAATCAAATTTTTGTTTCACCCCAATATCTTCCTTGGGGCTTATTAGACTAACGAATAAGGTATAGGATTATCAACAGTTATTAACGGTTCTTAACCATAACATGACATCCATCCTTATCTATTTCGCCAGTCTTTGTGATAAGAAATGCTAAGCTCGGGTTGGGGCAAAAAGGCGGAATGTCGTTGGCTGGTCTCACAGCAGCCCCGGCGATAAGAGGCTTATTCTGTCCGCTCGTGTGAGAGCGGCCGTTGCAATTCTTCGTCTTTGGTCGGGTTAGGCGTGGTTGGTTTGGTGGGCACCATGCGCTTTCGGGTCGGCAAGAGCTATGGGTCGGCAGGAGGAATATGAAGAACCGTTTGGGGTGGCATGGCCCCCAATGACAATCGGTCAAGCGAAGGCCGACCAACGAAGGGATTGGTGGGGCTTTGCTTGACCGATGTTTTTCCTGTAGCGAGGAAGGTGAAGGTTGGCGTTTGCCAGCCTGCCTGGGATGAGGCTATTTTCTTTCGAGTTCCTGCAGGCTCTCCATCTTCTTCGTTTCGAGGAACTCGTAGATGCCACACAGGTGTTCGCGTACGCGGCCATGGCCAAACTCGTAGACCTTGCTCACCAGACCATCGAGGAAATCGCGGTCGTGGCTCACCACGATGAGCGTTCCGTCGAAGTCTTGCAGGGCCTGCTTGAGCACATCCTTGGTCTTGAGGTCGAGGTGGTTGGTGGGCTCGTCGAGGATAAGCAGGTTCACGGGCTCCAGCAGGAGCTTGAGAATGGCCAGTCGGGTGCGCTCTCCGCCCGATAGCACCTTCACCTTCTTCGTGGAGTCTTCGCCTCCAAACATGAATGCGCCGAGGAGGTCGCGTATCTTGTTGCGTATCTCGCCCTTGGCCACATCGTCGATGGTTTGGAACACGGTGAGCTCTCCGTCGAGCAGCGAGGCCTGGTTCTGCGCAAAGTAGCCTATCTGCACGTTGTGGCCGAGCTCGAGCTTGCCCTCGTGCTGCAGTTGTCCCATGATACACTTCACCAGCGTCGACTTACCCTCGCCATTGCGTCCCACGAAGGCTATCTTGTCGCCTCGCTCCACGGTGAGGTTCACTCCGCCAAACACCTTCTTGTCGCCGAATGTCATGCCCACGTCGCTCATCTGCACGGGGTAGGCGCCGCTGCGTGGGCTTGGTGGGAATTTGAGTCGCAGGTGGCTGGTGTCCTCCTCGTCCACTTCGATGAGCTCCAGCTTCTCGAGCATCTTCACGCGGCTCTGCACCTGTAGCGTCTTGGAGTAGGTGCCCTTGAATCGCTCTATAAACTCCTTGGTCTCGGCGATCATCTTCTGCTGTTCCTCGTATTTCTTCATCTGCTGCTCTCGGCGCTCCTTTCTCAGCTCCAGGTATTGGCTGTAGGTGGCCTTGTAGTCGTAGATGCGTCCCATGGTCACCTCGATGGTACGTGTGGTGATGTTGTCCACAAACTTGCGGTCGTGGCTGATGACGACGACGGCCTTCGAACTGTTGCAGATGAAATCTTCCAACCATCCTATCGATTCGATGTCGAGGTGGTTGGTGGGCTCGTCGAGCAACAGCACGTCGGGCGACTTGAGCAACAGCTTGGCCAGTTCGATGCGCATGCGCCACCCTCCCGAGAACTCGCTGGTGGGACGGTCAAAGTCGGTGCGCTCGAAGCCCAGTCCGAGGAGCGTCTTCTCCACGTCTTCCTCGAAGTGGGTCATGTCGATGGCGTAGAACTTCTCGGAGAGCACCGACACCTTCTCGATGAGCTGCATGTAATCGTCGCTCTCGTAGTCGGTGCGCGTCGTGAGCTCGTTGTTGATGCGGTCGATCTCAGCCTGGATCTCGTGGAGGTGGGCAAATGCCTGGCACGTCTCCTCGAATACGGTTCGCCCGTCTTCGGTCATCAGGTGCTGAGGCAGGTAGGCAATGACGCAATCTTTCGGAGCCGAAACGCTACCCCTTGTGGCCGTTCTCACGCCGGCTATGATCTTGAGCAGGGTGCTCTTGCCTGCGCCATTCTTACCCATGAGGGCTATACGGTCCTTCTCATTGATCTGGAAGGAGATGTCTTTGAATAGGGTGGTGCCGCCAAACTCGACGGTCAGTCCATCAACTGAAATCATACTTGTTTCTTGGGCTTATGGTAAAAACGCTGCAAAATTAGGCAATTTTATCCGGATTTCCACGCATAATGCCAGAAACCTCACGGCCCCGTAACTTCCCAATCCTTTGCTCCCGTGCGGCATCCCCATTGCTCTCAGCCTGTGGTGACCCTCGGGCATGGGTGGGGCCTTGTGGCATGGGTGGAATGAAAAAATGGGGTGAAAGATTCTTTCGTTTAAGGGTTTTGTGCTAACTTCGCATCAACAAATAAGAATTCAAACCGAAACAATCCGATTGACATGAACTTTTTAAAGAAGCTGTTTGGCGTTCAGGATGCTCCTACCGACCCCAAACAAGAGGAAGAAAAGAATTTCGAGATGTTCAAATACGACGGCGTGCGCGCCCTCCAGCAGCATCAGTTTGAGTATGCCGCCAAGTGTTTTGACCACGCCCTTGAGCTCAACGCCGACGACCTCGAGTGCCGCGACTACCTTTCGCGGGCCTGTATCGCCACGGGCGACCTGCAGAAGGCTTACGGGCAACTGGAGGTGATCTCGCAGGCCGAGCCCGACAACGTGGCGGTGTGGCTGCGCATGGCCGAGGTGGCCTATATGATGGAAAACTACGCCATGATGGCTGAGGCTTGCCAGAAGGCACTTCCACTCGACGAGGAGAACGCCAACACCTATTTCATGTACGCCAAGGCTTGCAAGGGACTGGACGACGCCGCTAAGGCCGTGGACCTGCTCACCAAGGCCATCGACCTGCACGACGATTTCGACTCGGCCCGATTGTTGCGTGGCAATGTGCTGTTGGAGAGCGGCGAGCCCGACAAGGCTGCGCTCGACGCCAACTACCTCAACGAGCATATCGACGGCAACGAGGACGTGTTGCTGCTGACGGCGCGTGTGGAGAAAGCCTTGGGAAATCTTCAGGAGGCCGAGGCGTCATACGGCAAGGTGATCGACGCCAACCCGTTCTCCATCGAGGCTTACCGTGAGCGTGGCGAGGTTCGCAAGGCGTTGGGCGACAGCCAAGGCGCCAACGCCGATGAGGCTTACGCCCGCGAGATGGAGAGCAACGGCCCGGTTTCCACAGAAGGCATAGAGGAGAGCATCAAGCAGAAAATGCAGCAGATGGACCCCTACAAGGTGTTTTACAACGAATATCCAACGGCTCCGCCCGTACCCCCCAATCGGTCATAAGAACGAAACAGGTGAATTATTAGGGGGGATTTATTCTGATTTGCGGGAAAGAACTATCTTAACCACAGCGTGGGCTTTCGAGTCAAGAGGATGCGCATACTTGCACCCCTCTTGCCCGAAAGCCCACGCTGGCTTTTATCAATAGTTTAGGAAGATTCCTATCCTGTGTGTTTACTTCTTTTTGTCGCGCTTCCACATGTGCTTGGCGTAAACCAAGCCGTATGCGTCGTAGAGCTTCAGCATCCTGGTTTGGCGCACCTTGTAGTTCTCAAAGTCTTTCTGGCCCTGTGGGCGCCACTGCACCTCCGAGAGGGCACCCATGCGTGGCAACACCTGATACTCGGCCAACGACGGACCGGCGATATATTCGGTCCACAGGTTGCCCTGCACGCCAATGATGTGGCTGGCCGTCTCGGCGTCGGCTCCCTCGGGAACAGGTTCCAACGAATAGGTGCGCTCAATGGGCAGGTTGCCGCCAATGAGCAGAGGCTCTTCCCATTGCGACTCGCCCTGGCGGGTCTGATAGTAGTCGAAATAGACGTGCGACGAAGGCGACATGATGACGTCGTGGCCCATCTTGGCGCCGCGGGCGCCCGGAGCGGTGCCGCGCCAACTCATGATGGTGGCGCTTTGGTTGATGTCGCCGTCGAGAATCTCATCCCAACCGATGATGCGGCGGCCCTTGCTGTTCACAAACTTCTCGATGCGATTGGTGAAATAGCCTTGCAGCTTGCCCGGCGTGAGGTTCTCCTTGGCCATCAACGCCTTGCACTTGGGGCACTCCTTCCAGCGCACATTGGGCGTCTCGTCGCCACCGAGGTGAATGTATTCTGAGGGGAAGATGTCCATCATCTCGCTCAGCACATCCTCGCAAAACTGGTAGGTCTTCTCGTTGCCGAGGCAGAGCACATCGGGCATGATGCCCCAAATCGGGCTCACTTTATAAGGACCGCCCGTGCAACCCATGTCGGGGTAAGCAGCGAGCGCGGCGATCATGTGCCCCGGCATGTCGATCTCGGGAATGACGGTGATGAAGCGGTCGGCGGCGTACTTCACGATCTCGCGAGCCTCCTCCTGGGTGTAGTAGCCCCCATAGGGCGTGTCGTCGAACACGTCGGAGTTGTGGCCCAGCACCGTCTTCTCACGCACCGAGCCAATCTTGGCCAGGTCGGGATACTTCTTCACCTCGATGCGCCATCCCTGGTCGTCGGTGAGGTGCCAGTGGAAGACGTTCATGTTGTGCATGGCGATGAGGTCGATAAACTGCTTCACAAACTTCACGGGGAAGTAGTGGCGAGCGCAGTCGAGCATCACACCACGGTAACCAAACCGTGGAGCGTCTTTCAGCACCACGCCGGGAAGCGTTACCTCGGTCAGCGACTTGTCGACGGGGATCGACTTGCGAAGCGTCTGCACACCGTAGAACACGCCGGCTGCCGTGGCGCCCTCGATCACAACCCCCTTCTTGTCGACCGTAATTACGTAGCCTTCCTTGCCCTGCACCTTCTTGTTGAGGCGCAGGGTGATGGCGTTCTTCACCTTTGCCGAGGTGGTGGTGAGCCTCAATGCGGTAACGTCGGCAATGTAATCGCTCAGAAACTGTGCGTCATTCTTCAGTTGCTCGTCACCCTTGGGGTAGACGATCGGTGTGGCGCCAGTCAGCACGAAAGCCCCCTTCTGTGTGAGCGTAACCTCCTGAGGCAAAGGTATCACGTTGTAATCGGCCACACGGTTGTCGTCGGCCGCCATGGCTCCTGCAAACGACATAAAAGCCGCCAGGAGCACCATCAAGAATCTTTTGTTCATATCGAATGATTAATAGTTGTTTGCAACGGATCAAGGTAGCAGGGCCCGATGGCGCCCATCGCCCATCAAAGCCACAAGCAAAATTATGAAAAATACCGTTTGCAGCCAAACAAAACGGCAGAAATCGTTGTGGAGGGCGACAAGCGAAGGCATAAAAAACGTGGGCCATCGTTGGCGACGGCTCACGCTTTAGGGTTATATGGTGATGTAAGAAGTGTGATGTGGCGTGGTGGCCGCCGCATGGCAGAACGCCCGTTGGGGGCGATTAGTAGGCGCGGTTGGCTTGGCTGGTGCTTATGGTTATGATCTCGGCGGCCTTTTGCTTGTCGCTCTCAAACGAGAAGACGTTGTAAATGTCGATGGCGTTTTGCGGGTCTACGATGTAGGGCGCCATGAGGCTAAGGGCCTTCAGTTGGTCGCTACTGAAAGAGAGGAGCTTGATGATGCGCGCCGTTTGTGCGCACGAGAAGTTGTAGCCCAGGCAGGCCACCTCCAGCAGGTCGAGCTTGTTGTCGGCGAAGCTCGCTTTCTGCACCTTGCCATAGAGCACGTTGAAGGCGTCGTCGCTCAGTGGCCCGTTATAGTGGTCCGTTCCATCCGGGAGGATGTCGTCGCCGTAAGGGGGAAGCACCGGGTATAAGGGGCGGTTGGTGTTGCTGTCAGGCGTGCGGCTATAATAGGCCACCACTTGCTCGTTTCGGTCGAACACCACCGTGATGAGCTCGGTCGGCTTAAAGGGGCTCAACTCATTCTTGACATACTCCCATCTGTCGCCCGTAGCGTCGAAGCTGCGCATCTTGGGCTTGCCCAGAAGGTGCATCACCGCGCGCTTGGTCATGCCACGCTCCACGGTCTTGTTGTTATTATAGGTGTTGGCCGATGCCGACATGCATATAGCCAGCATCAGAAAGCTTGTGACGATAAGCGCCATCCATTCATTTCTCTTCATACGCTATGTGGTTTTGAGAGGGATTATGGTTTTATGATTCGCTTGCAAAGGTAGCGCAATTGTCGAAAAAGCGCAAGGTGCAAATCCCTATGGATGGGGTGGGGAATCCCTATGACCTTCAACCCAAATCGGTTATTAGGCCGAAATTGGGAAAATAGTAGGATGTTATACTAACAAGAATTGAAATCTAATGGCCGATTTGGGCTAAAAACAAACGGCCAACATGTAGATTTTTTGTCGCTTTTGCCTGCGGAAACAACGCAAAATATGTAACTTTGTAATCAACTATCATTACACAACATGGCAAGCAACAGATCGACATACACGCGCGGCAACGCCCATGGCGCCCTCAAGACTGCGACATTCAGACAAGCGAGAAGCCTCTTTCGCCCCTTCTGCGCGGGGCCAGGCATGGTCCTGCGGGTGGGATTGCTCCTCCTGGTCATGTCGTTGGCCATGCCGCTATGCAGCGTGGCCCAAAACAAGAAGCCCCGAAAGACGCTGCGCGAGATACTGCTGCGCGCCGACAGCCTGCGGCTCATGCTGAGACAGTCGGCCGACAAGGGCCACATGTTGCAATGGGGCGACTCGCTGGTCATGGAGGAAGTGAGGAAGGGCAACATGAGCGAGAAGAAGAAACAGAAGTTTATGGCCCGCTATGCCAAGCGCCGCATGAAGTTGGAGCGCTACGACAAGTTGCTCTTCCGGGGCGACTCGCTCCTGGCCGCCAACTACCGCAAGGTGAAATACGACACGGCCTACATCACGCGTCCCGACGCGCGGTGGACGGTGAAGTTCAACGGCAACCTGTCGGGCGCCCACATGGAAACGCGCGCCAAGACGGAGGACGCAACCAACCGCACCCGCCTGTTGGCCGAATTCAGGGGCACGCTCAGCATGGCGGTGGCTTACCGCGGACTGGGCCTGAGCCTGGCGGTCAACCCCGCCAAGCTCGTGGGCAAGAGCAAGGACTATGAGCTGAACCTCAACTCCTACAGCAACCGCTATGGCTTCGACGTGGTTTACCTCGCCTCGAAAACCTATCATGGCCATCAGGAGATGGGAGGCGAGCGAATCGACATAGACCGCGGACAGGTGTCGCAGAAAGCGCTCAACCTTAATTTCTACTACGCCTTCAACCACCGCCGGTTCTCTTTCCCCGCCGCCTTCAGCCAGAGCTACATACAAAGGCGAAGCGCCGGCAGTTGGATGGTGGGCGCCAGTTTCGACGGTTCGAAGACCACATTGGGCAACACCACCATCCGCCTCAACGAGTTTGCCGTGGGCGCGGGCTACGGCTACAACCTGGTGGCGCGGCCCCATTGGCTCTTCCACCTCTCGGCATTGCCCACCCTCACCGTCTACTCGCACGACTACACCAAGCAGACGCAGCCACAGGACGCCAGCGACGAGGACGCTGAACCCACCACCGAGCGCACCAACATGAAGTACCACTTCCCCTCGGCCATCGTTACCTGCCGAGGTGCCGTGGTCTATTCGTGGCGCAATAAGTTTATGGGCGCCCGAGCCATCTATAACTACTCGGTGGCCGGCGACGACGACCACCTGCAGGTCATGAGAAACAAGTGGCGGGTGAGAGCCTTCTTCGGCTTCAGGTTCTGAGGGTTTTAATGTCGGTAACGGTAGAACATTTAATGGAGAAAAGATAAGACAGTATCACAAAATTCCAATGGATTTGAGTCGAAAAATCACAAAATTCCATGGTTTTAACCTCTGTTTATCACAAAATTCCATGGTTTTTAGGATGTGAAATCACAAAATTCCTACTTTTCGGCCCTGTCAGATCACAAAACTCCTGTGCGCACCCCATAGCTTTTGTGATCCGACACGATGGTTGGCGCATCCCCATCCACTCCTTGCTTGACGCTTTGGGAGCCCCTGTCGCCATTCGTGGCTTGCGGTAAATATCGCAACAAACTATAGTGAAAACTACACACTTCTTTTCAACGACGGAAATGTTTGGCCGAAATACGCCATTCTCAGCGAGTTTACGCAATCTCCTAATATTCAGCGCTTTACGTTTTTAGCCCCGCGCTTTACGCATCGTGCTCTGCATTTTGCCTTGCCAAAGATGGCCTTTCGTGATGCGAAAGATGGCTTTCCGCAATGCGATACATGGTCTTTCGCATCACCGTTTGGCATGTTTGGCAACTCGATACATGGCTAACGGCAAACGCGCCGGGCGGTTTCGGCGACAAAATGGGGAAAAAACGGCGGGCCGGCACTCTGGTTCACGCAAAATCACGACACAACTTTTTGGCCAAATAACCCAACAAGTGGCGTTGCCATAAGGTAAAAAAGGAAGCACCCGCCTTACGGGCCGTTTGTACCGTAGGGCGGGTGCGGGTAAGATGGAAGGCCGTTGGCCTATGCGCGCGGTGTGGGTTGGCGCTGGGTCATTTGCCTGAACCGCCACCACATCATGATGCCCGCCGAGGTAAGGCCGAAGGGGAACGCCATCCAGACGCCCACCAAGCCAAACTTGAGCACAAAGCCACACAGGTAGCCCACGGGCAGCGAGATGATGAAAAAGGCGATGAACGCAATGATCATGAGGGGTTTCACGTCGGCTATGCCACGCAGGGCGTTGGCGTAATTGATCTGCAAACCGTCGCCAAACTGATAGATGAAGAACGGCAACATGAGCGTGAGCACCGTGGCCGACACCTCGGGCGAGTCGGTGAACCAACCGCCGATATGGTTGCGCAGCAAGAAGATGATGCCGCTCAGCACCAGCTCAAGCGCCACCATGACGTGCAAGCCCGCCGTCACCGTGTGGAGCATGTTCTTGTGGTCGCGCTGGCCATTGAAGTAGCTCGTGCGCACAGCCACGGCGGCCCCCAGCCCGTAATACACCATGAAGGTAAACTGCGATATGGTGCTCATCACCTGATGGGAGGCCAGGGCGATGGTGCCGAGCCATCCCACCATGATGATCGACAGCGAGAACGAAGCCGTCTCCATGCCCATCTCAAGGGCGATGGGTGTGCCGAGCGTGAACATGCGGCGTATCAATTGGCGTGGCCAGCCAAGGCTCCAGAAACCCTCGCGGTAGGGGCGCATGCTCTTGCGCATGAAGAACACGGCGAGAAACAGGCCCACCATGACCACGCGCGAGAGCAGGGTGGCCACACCGGCGCCCAGTACGCCCATCTCGGGCAGCCCGGCCTTACCATATATAAGGAGGTAGTTGCCCACAATGTTGATGAGGTTGCCCGAGAGCAGAATCCACATCGACGTGCGCGTCTCGGTGATGCTGTCGGTAAACTGCTTGAAGGCGTTGAACAACATCACAAAGGGCAGCGAGGCCAACAGCACGAGGTAGTAGGGGCGCATGTAGGGCATTAGCTCGTCGGGCTGGCCTATGTTGCCCAGGTTGAAGAAGAGCACCACCAGCGCAACCATCATCAGCAGGCCCGCCAGGGTGTTGGCCAGGAGCGCACAGCGCAGCGCATTGCCCGCCTGCGGCAGTTCGCCTCGTCCGAAGAGGCCGCCCACAATGGGCGTGAGGCCGTAGGAGAAGCCCGTGGCGGTGATGATGACGAGGTTCATGATGTTGTTGACAAACGAGGCCGCTCCCAGCTCCGTGGTGCTGTGGTGCCCCACCATCATGGTGTCGGCAAAGCCCAGGATGATCATTCCCAACTGCCCAATCATGATGGGCAGACCCAGGGAGAGAAGCGATCGGTAATGGTATGGATAAAATTTCATGTTCTTGTTTAGGATGAATGTGTGGCGTAACGGTGCCCGATTTCAAGGGTGCAAAATTAGTGCTTTTTATCCATATATACCCCCTAAAAGGCCCTCGAAGGGGGTGAAAACAATGAAAAATCACTTTTTTGATAAAAAATCTCTCGAAATGTTTGGTGGTTTCACAGAAAGTCCCTACCTTTGCAACCGCAATTCAGAAATGGATTACACATCAAGCTTCAGTAGCTCAGTTGGTTAGAGCACCTGACTGTTAATCAGGGGGTCGTTGGTTCAAGCCCATCCTGGAGCGCATCTAAAGGAGTTAAAGTTCAAAACTTTAGCTCCTTTAATTTTTTTGTCACTTGCCGTTTATCCCAAATAGCTCATTAGATTTCAGTGCTTGTTTGTGCTTGCCAACCCTTTCGTCGACACAAAAAATCCCTGCCAAGTCCTTGGTTTGTCGCCGATGGGGGCGCCGAGGAGGTGGCAGGGAAGAGAGAATGTGGAGAAATGGTGTGTTTGTGGTGGGTTAACCCCAAATCGGTCATTAGATTTCAATTCTTGTTAGTGTTTGTTTCGAGCAGGTTGCGACAGTCGCGTTGAAGGCATAGCGGGCTATGTCGAAACGCGAATGGAAGCAAGATGCCGAAAGAAACGCTGACAAGAGTTGGAAAGAATCAATAACAACCTACAATTTTACCTATTTCGGTCTAATGACTGATTGGGGTTAAATCATGAATCCCAACGACACGCTTTGGAACTTGGGCGCATACTCGGTGTCGAGGATGTTGCAAGGGTTGTACTTCACGTAGAAGTTGACAACGGGCGTGGTGATGGTGCCCATAAGGTCGATGGTGACCGGGTTGTGGTGAAGGTCCTTGTACTTGTCCTTGTGTTTCTCACCGTCGAGGCGATAGCGCGTCTTGACAGACGAGTGGCTGGTGCAGTTGATGACCGGACCGAGCGAGAAGCCCCAGTCTTTTTTCGAGTAGCTGTACATGATGGGGAAGATGAGGCTGAAGGTCTTCACGCGCGAGAATTTCGGGTCGGCGCCCTCGGGCAGCGGCACTACCGATACCGTTCCGTCGTTGGCCTTCACAAACTGGTTGCGGTTGGTCATGCGCCAGTTGCTCCATTCCACACCACAGCCAAAGGAGAAACGGTTGCCGTCGCGCCAAGGGTGTATGCCCCAGTCTACGTACATGCCGATGTTGGCGCCGCCCCAAAGGTTGGTCTTCACCACATCGTTGTTGCCTGTGGCACCGTTGAAACCGAGGAACACGTGGAACTCAGAGTCGTACAAGGGGCGGCGTGCGCGCTTCTTGCTAAACTTGTTGCCAAACCCGAAACTGAAGAGGTCGCCCGTGACAGACGTGCTCTCGTAGTTGCCGTCGGTGTTGCGAAGTGTGGTCTGGTAGTGGTAGTCGGGCTGTCGGTCGGTGCCGTCGACCTCCACTTGGAGCAGTGAGTCGTTGCTCACAACGGTTACCTTATGGGCGTTGTACACCGTTACGGTGTCGTCGGGTTCTGCGGCTTGTGCAATCGAGGCGGTCAGCAGGGCTGCCATGAGAATCATTGTTTTCATTTTTATGTTGCGTTTTAATTGTTTATTCTCTTCTTGAGTTCGGCGATGTTCTTCACCGTTCCCTCCATGTAGATGACGATGGTGTTGTACTGGTTGTTGCTCTCCTTGGAGCAAACGAAGCTAATGAAGCGGTTGGTGGTGCCTTGCGGTTTGAGCATGAGGGTGATCGACGTGTGCTTTTCCGACCGTTTCGTGGATGAGCCAAGCCTGTTGTTGGCCATGTCGTTCTCCACGATGGCGATACACTGGTCGCGCTCCCATCGCGTGGCCACGAAGCGTGCGCTGCGATAGTAGGTGAGGCCATACTTGCTGAGCGACCGTCCCTTCACCCTGGTAAGCACCATGCGCTCCTTGGGAACAACCTTGCCGTCGAATATTTGGTTCACCTTCAGGTTGGCCGATTGGGCGTGGCCCAGGGTCACCGACAGGGTTAGCAATAGTGATATGACGAATTTGAGTTTCATGATATATGGTATTTTTAGTATTGTCCGAATGCGTCTTTCAGTTCAGCCCCTACATTGGGTGCGGCGCTTTTGGCGTCGCCGAGGGTGCGTTCCACCTCGTTCATCACCGTCTCGCGGTCGGTCTGGCGCACGCCGTAGGCCACAATCTCATAGTCGCTGGTGTTGCGCTGGCTGAACCATAGCGTGGCGATGATGCCCGCCGTGGCCACGAGGGCGGCGGCTGCGGCGATGCGACGCCAACGGCGGCGGGGCTTGAGCGTGGCCACCTGGGCCTTGGGCGTGGGCTCGCAACCTTGCAACTGGCACATGTCGAGAAACATCTGCCGCACAGGCATGAGCTCGGGGCCGACGTTGGGCGACGTGAAATAGTCGTACAACTGTTGCTCCTCGCTGAGCGTGGTGGCACCCTCGAAGAACTTATCGATCAGCTGTGTTGCTTTAGTCTCATTCATATTGCTTTTTCTTGATAGCGTTTCACATATTCGTTTCTTACGGCCATGCGCGCTCGGCTGAGCGCTTTGCGGGCCGTGGCCTCGTTCATGCCCAGCGTGTGGGCTATGTAGGCCATGTCGCGCCCTTCGATGTGGCGCATGCGAAGCACCGTTTGTTGCACCAAGGGCAGCTCCGTAACGATGTCCATCATGCGGTCGACGGCCTCGTGGCGCTCGGCGGTTCCGTCGGCCTCGTCGACCTGGGGGAGCTGCGCCACGTCCTCGGTGTGGGGCGTGCGGCGAACGAAGTCGAGGCAGAGGTTGCGGGTTACAACCCTCGCCAGCGCAGCCATGGGGGAGCGCAGGTCGCCGTGCATGTCCCATAGGCGCACCAGGCAGTCTTGTACAATGTCCTCGGCCACGTCGGCGCGGCGGACATATTGCATGGCTTCGCTTACCAGGCTCTGGCGCAGGTGGGCTGCTTCGTTTTGGAATTCTTCGGGCGTCATTTCTTTCTTTTGTTCGCTTATAATACGCAAAGGTAGGTGGATTGTGACATGAAAACAAGCACTTTTTTGTTTTTTTTCTACACATCATTAACAACTTTCCCATATTGAACATGAGACGTTTCATAGGTTATTCTTTCAAATAATGCGTATTTTTGGATAAAAAGTTTGTTTGTCTTTGTCTTTTTTTGAAACAAACTTTAATTTTGCAACTGACTAAATTTAAGTACCAATTAAAACTAAACTGACAATGAAAAGAATCTTCCTGCTTTTAGCAACTATAGGATCAATGTTCCTTACGGCTTGCTCTACCCAAGATGACACTTCGCATTTAGAGATTAAGTCTTCTGCATCTACATTTGAGAATCCATACCTGTTCATTGGACAGCTTCATAATGAAGCTATGGATTCTGTAAAAGCTCAGAACGTAAGCATTGGAAATATTAAGGAATTTACGAAGGAATTTACGAATAGACATTATCACCAAGTGTCAAATTATTCCGAGGAGACACCGGTAGAAAAGGTCGAAATAGATAGCACCTTTAGATCTATTGATAATGGATTTGATATTGGTATGAAAACAAGATTGGCCAAAACAAGGGCAACTGTTGATCATTTGACAGATAGCCTTATTATGGCTTTTCCAGTAGAAGGAAAAAAATATATTGAAAGAATATATGATGTCTGCGATAGGGAAATGTACGATACTGTACAGATAAATATTATTTTCGATGATTTGGATAATTCAATACACGAAGACATCAACATCGATGACACATTAAGACATACTTTACTTGCAATTAGTTCAATTGGAAGAGCAACAAATATATACAATGCTCATGCAAATACAAACAAAACTCGGGGAGCGTCTGCAGGTTCGGTGTGCAGAGCGGATGTTTCCGGGGCAATATCTGGTATTTTCGGAAGAGCAGCTTTTGTCAGAGCAGCTTTTAGTGGTTTTGTGTTTGGTCCAGGTGGGGTAGTCACTAGTTTTGCGAGGGATGCTGTAAGAGGAGCTATAGTCGGTAGTGCAGTGAATCTGATAAGTGGTGGAAAATTTTGATTTCTTGCCATCCTATATTTAATGTAAGTATTTTAGAACTTATATAAGCATGGTGTTTTGTATAATTACTATTATAGTCTTGTCTTTAACGATAGTGGCGATTTATGCTCGTGATTGCAAAAGGAAGCATGAAGTTCTTCCTTTATTGAGCGTCTTAGTCTTTATTTTTTTAGGTAAGGTCTTGCGAGAGTCGTTTGATTTAAGCTTTGTAGAAATTATATTGATTTCCACTTTGTACATTTCCCTATTGGCTTTAGTAATAAAGATGTTCCTGTCCAAAAAATAAAGAGATGGGACACAATCGCACAAAGGGTGTGTCATTCCGTTTGGGGAATGACACGCCCTTTGTTGAATGGTACGAGGCAGGAACTCAGGCTTACATGTTGCTGCAACCCTGTGATGCCTCGCGCTCCACCTTCTCGTCGGCCTTCACCTGGCGAGCCTCGTAGCCAAACTTCTTGAATGCTTTCTGCAACTTCTCGGCTGAGGTCTTGTCGGCGTCATACTTCACCGTGACCTTCTGCTGCTCCACGCTGGTGTCGATGCGCTTCACGCCCTTCTCGTAGCGGAGGTTGCCCTTGATCTTCTTCTCGCAGCTGGCGCAGTGCATTTGTGGCTGGGTGGTGAAGATGACGGTCTTGATGTCTTTTGCTTGTACTGCCACACCCATCAGGGCGATGGCCAGCGTCATGATAACTTTTCTCATAATCTGTGTCCTATGTTAATTCTTATGCCTATATATCCAGTGATGCCCGTGATGGGAGCGTAGACCAGTGTGGGCTCGAAGGTGTGGGCCCAGGGGTTGTCGGCGCCAATGATGGGCTGTTTCTGCTTGTGGTTGGTGAGGTTCTCGCCGCCTATGTAGAGCGAGAAATGGCGGAAGTGGCGCGTCACCTGGGCGGTCAGGTTCTCGTAGGCCCTGAAGTGGGTGCCCCACGAGGGCGTGCCGTCGCTGGTGGTGTAGGGGCGGGGCAGGCGGCCGCCGCCGTTGAGGGCCAAGGTGGCGTCCAGTTGCCAGAGTTCCAACGGGTCGTGGTAGGAGGCGCTCACCAGGGCCTTGTAGCGGCTCTGCAGCGGTTTCCACAGGCGTTGGCCGCCATACGTCGACTTCACGAGGTTGTAGCGGTAGGCCGCTGTAACGTCCAACCCTTGGGCCACGGGGTAGGAGGCGTCCACTTGGATGGTGTGCGAATAGCTGCGCCCATCGAGGTTGGTGAGGTGCAACGTGTGGGGATCGCTGTCGTAGTCGATAACGAGTTGGCGGGTGAAGTGGGTGTAGTAATATTCCGCATTGATCTTCAGGGTGTTGCCGGCCACGGGCACATAGAGCGCAATGGTGGTGCCATAGTTCCATGCGGCTTCCTGCTGAGGCTCGTCCACGACTATCTGCCGACCGCTTGCCAACAGGTAGTTGTTCTCTGCAAGAGGGTGGGGCGAGCGGTAACCCTTGCCGGCGCTCAGCCGAAGGGTGAGAACGTTGTTGACTTGCCATTTCAGGTGGAAACGCGGTGTGAGAAACGTGCCGTACACATTGCTGTGGTCCACACGCAGGCCGGCCATGGCGATGAGGCGGTTGTGGTGGTTGAAGGTGTACTGGGCGTAACCGCCGGGGGTGGTCTCGCTCACGATCAAGCGGGCGGGCGCGTCGCCGAGGTTGTAGTCTTGGTGAAGGTAGTCGTAGTTCAGGCTCAGTCCGGCCGACAGGTTATGGTCGGATCCGATGCCTGTCTCGTACATCAGTTGGGCGTTGGCGTTCTTCTCGTTCACGTTGTAGGTCCGTAGACCGTAGTCCGCATCTTGCTGGTGCATCGACATGCGCCCCATGAGCGCAAGGTTGCCGCCGTGGGCCGCGTCGGTGATGAAGGCGTGCTTCATGTAGGCGCCATAGTGGTTGTTCTCCACGCCGATGTGGTACAGTCCCATGTCCTTCATGGCTTGTGCGTGGCCTTCCACCTGACCGCTCGACCGCTTCTCGTGGATCATTTCCACGCCGCCGTGGAACAGGTAGCGGCCCGCCTTGGCGTACCAACGGTTTTGCAGGTTGTATTGTCGCACGTTGGGCTCATCCTGGAAACCGTCGCCATTGCCGTCGTGGTGGCTCCAGTTGTTCTCGAAATGGCCCAGCAGTTCGGTGCTGAGGTTCTTGTTTCCTCGGATGTGGAAGTTGGCGTCGGCGTCGGTCACGAGGCGGGTCATCGTATTGCCGTAAACGCTGAGGTCGGCGCCGGTGTCTTCCTCAGGCTTCAGATACTCCACATTGATTTGTCCGGTCATGGCCTCATAGCCGTTTTTCACCGACGAGTTGCCTTTCGACACCTGTATGCTCTTCATCCAATTGCCTGGTATGTAGCTGAGTTGGTAGGGCAGGGCGGTGCCCCGGTAGGCGGGTTGCGCCTCGGTGAGGAGCTGCACGTAGGTGCCACTCAGGCCGAGGAGCTTGATCTGTTGGGCGCCTGTGGTGGCGTCGCTGTAGTTCACGTCGACGCTGGGATTGGTGACGAAGCTCTCGCCAAGGTTACAGCAAGCTGCCTTGAACAGTTCGTCGCGACCGATGTAAAGTGAGTTTTCTGCTCCCGACAGGCGGCGTGAGGTCATCATTCCTTTGCTTACGACGACCTCGTGGAGCTGTGTGGCGTGCCCAAGGGTGTCGGCAGGCGTGGCATGGTTGTTGCTGGGCGCTTGCGCCATGGCGTAGGCGGGAACCAGCATGCAGATGGCGGCAGTGTGTAATTTGCGGATGTTGTGTGTCATATTGTCATGATGTTTGGGGTTGCGTGGGGCGCGAAAGGCTGTTACGCCACTCATGGCTTATTTGTGTTTGCGGTTGCAAATTTACAACACGAAAGCGTCTGTCGTGTTACAATATTTTGGAAATGATTTATGTATGCGCCACCTATGTTGGTTTCTGCTGTCATGCGAAGGCTCTCTTGTTGCCACCTATGTTGGTTCCTGCTGTCATGTAAAGGCACCCTTGCTGCCATGAATGGCCGCTAAGGGTGCCTCGCGTTGTTTGACGAGTGAGCCTATGGTGACTGACCGACTCGTCTGGTTTTTGGGTAAAAGGCAATTGGTTGTATTGTTTTTGGATTAGTAAGCTTGCTCGTGCACGCCCTTCACGGCGCGACCGCTGGGGTCGTTCAGGTTTTTGAACGAGGCGTCCCAAGCCAAGGCTTCGGCTGTGGAGCACGCCACGCTTGGCACGCTTGGCACTGAACGGGCGGCTGAGTCGCTCGGGAAATGCTCAGCGAAGATGGAACGATAGCAGTATTCCTCCTTGTTGCGGGGTGGGTTGATGGGGAACCGTTCGGCGGCGTGCGCCATCTGCTCGTCGCTCACACTGCTCGCGGCGATCTGCTTCAGCGTGTCGATCCACGAGTAGCCCACTCCGTCGGAGAATTGTTCTTTTTGTCGCCATGCCACCTCTTCGGGCAATAGGTCGGCAAACGCGTCGCGCACTATCTTCTTCTCAATGGTGTGGCCGGGGCACAACTTGTACTCGGGGTTGAGGCTCATCGCCACGTCGAGAAACTCGCGGTCGAGGAACGGAACGCGCCCTTCCATGCCCCATGCCGACAAGCTCTTGTTGGCGCGAAGACAGTCGTAGAGGTGGAGCTTGGAGAGCTTGCGCAACGTCTCCTTGTGAAACTCGGTGGCGTTGGGTGCGCGGTGGAAGTAAAGGTATCCGCCGAAGATCTCGTCGGCGCCCTCTCCCGAGAGCACCATCTTGATGCCCATCGACTTGATGACGCGCGCCAGCAGGTACATGGGGGTAGAGGCGCGCACTGTGGTGACGTCGTAGGTCTCGATGAAATAGATGACATCGCGGATGGCGTCGAGACCTTCCTGGATGGTATAGTTGATCTCGTGGTGCACGGTTCCAATGTGATCGGCTACCAAACGGGCCTTGGCCAAGTCGGGAGCGCCTTTCAGGCCCACGGCAAACGAATGGAGGCGTGGCCAGTAAGCGGCCGTCTCTCCATCGTTCTCAATGCGTTTGGCCGAGTATTTCTCGGCGATGGCTGAGATGACGCTCGAGTCGAGACCGCCCGAAAGCAGCACGCCGTAGGGCACATCGCTCATCAACTGGCGCTTCACGGCGTCCATGAGGCCCTTGCGCACGGCTCGCACGCTATCGTTGTAGCTCAGTTCCGACACGGGCTTTCCTTCAAATTCCACATCCTTGAAACCTTGTGCGCCGCCCTCGCCAGTGAAGCTGTAGTAGGGCTTCATGCCAGGGTCCTTGCTCCAATAGTAATGCCCAGGCAGGAAAGGCTCGTAGCGATCGCACTGTCCTTCGAGGGCTTTCAACTCAGAAGCCACATAGACCGTGCCGTCGTTGTCGTAGCCTATATAAAGTGGTATGACGCCTATCGGGTCGCGGGCGATGAGGAACGAGTCGTCGTTGCGGTCGTAAAACGCGAAGGCAAAGATGCCCGAGAGGCGGTTTAGGCCATCCACGATGTCGCCCTTATGCATCAAGGGCAGGATCACCTCGCAGTCGGAACCGGTCTGAAACTGGTAATCGGCAAACTCAGCGCGCAGCGCTTGGTGGTTGTAAATCTCGCCATTGACGGCCAACACCTGCTTTTTGTCGGGCGAGAACAACGGTTGACGTCCCGACTCGGGGTCCACAATGCTCAGGCGTTCGTGGCAAAGGATGGCCGATCCGCCCGTGTAGATGCCGCTCCAGTCAGGTCCGCGGTGCCTGATTTTCTGGCTCATTCGCAATGCTTTCTGTCTCAAACCAGGGGTCTGCTCCTGGATATTGAATATTCCTACTATTCCGCACATGGTTGTTAAAGTTGTGAGTTAATAAGCAATATTGCTTTCTTTTTGTTATGTTGTAGGCGCAAAAGTACGACGTTTTGCTAATATTATGTTAATAATAGCTACTATTTGAAAGTTTGGTTTTGTGTTTTTCGCCAAAGTGTAAGCATTTGTAGATTGTAGCCTTACAGATTGCTTGCAAAGCAATGGCTGATGCTTTCAAATTCGTATTTTAACTAAAATAAAAGGTAGAAAACTGTGTTTGCGTAACGAATATCCTAACTTTTTGTTTTACCTTTGCAACGTATTTCAGACAAAAGGTTGATTGAAACGTTATAATTTGACGCAAAATGACACAGTTAGTTCACTTCACAAAGATGCATGGCGCGGGTAACGACTATATTTACGTTGACACCTCTTTATATGATGTGCCCAATCCCGCAGCCCAATCCATAGCTTGGAGCCGTCCCCATACGGGCATCGGAAGTGACGGATTGGTATTGATCGGCCGACCTCACGACAACACACAAGCAGATTTTTCGATGCGCATCTTCAACGCCGACGGTTCGGAGGCGATGATGTGCGGCAACGCCAGTCGCTGCATAGGCAAGTACTTATACGAGAAGGGCGTGTTTCATAAGCCTGTCATCAGGCTGCAAACACTCTCGGGAGTTAAGGTCTTGCAACTGCACATCACGGCTGACGACAAGGTGGAGAGTGTTACAGTCGACATGCTGGAGCCGCGGTTCGAGCAGCTCGAGCAGTACACCGGAGCTGAAATCAAACTGCCGGCCGACTTCGACGGACATGTTGTCGCGGCCAAGTTTGTGTCGATGGGCAATCCCCACTACGTGATATTTGTGGACAGAATGGAAGGACTCGATATTGCCCGAGCCGGCAAATTGTTAGAGAGAGACGAGGCGTTCCCCGAGCGTTGCAACATTGAGTTTGCGCAGCTTGTGGGCAACGACCAGATCCGCACGAGGGTTTGGGAGCGTGGCAGCGGCATCACCCAGGCTTGTGGCACGGGCGCTTGCGCCACGGCAGCCGCCGCGGCAAGCCTCGGTTTGGCTTCGCGCCATCCCGCCGTCCTCATGGATGGTGGTACGCTTGACATCCGATGGTCGGCCAACGACGACCATATCTATATGACAGGCCCGGCCGCATTTGTCTTCGAAGGCGACATCCCAATGGGCTGATTGGCCAGAAGGCGCGGTCGGTAGAACGCTTGCTTCGCAGGAATAGCTTGCTCGCCACAATGGCGGAAGTAGCAGGTTGCAATGGCGGAAGTCGCAAGAAGTAATGGCGGAAGTCGCAGGTTGCAATGGCGGAAGTTGCACGCCGTCGTGGCAAACCATCAGGACAACGACAACACGGACTTACAACAACATAAAAGGAATAGGTAATATGGCATTAATCAACGAGCATTTCTTAAAGCTACAGAAGAACTATCTCTTTGCCGACATAGCCAAGAAGGTGAATGCTTTCAAGGCTACCCACCCGAAGGCCGATGTTATCAGCCTGGGCATTGGTGATGTTACGCAGCCGCTTTGCCCCGCTGTCATTGAGGCGATGCATAAGGCTGTCGACGACATGGCGCACAAGGATACATTTCATGGCTATGGTCCCGAGCAGGGTTACCTCTGGCTTCGTGAGGCCATTGTGAAGAACGACTTCTTGCCGCGAGGCGTGCACCTCGACCCCGACGAGATCTTTGTGAACGACGGAGCTAAGAGCGACACGGGAAATATCGGCGAGTTGGTGCGGTGGGACAACTCCATGGCCGTAACCGATCCTATCTATCCAGTTTACGTCGACTCAAATGTGATGAACGGAAGGTCGGGCTATTTTGAGAACGGACATTGGAGCAACGTCACGTATATGCCCTGCACCGAGGACAACAACTTCATTCCGGTCATTCCCGACCATCGTGTCGACATGATCTACCTGTGCTATCCCAACAATCCCACAGGCATGGTCATCACTCGCGAGGAGTTGCGCAAGTGGGTCAATTATGCCATCCACAACGATTCCATCATCTTTTACGATGCAGCCTACGAGGCTTTCATCCGCGATGAGAACATACCCCATTCGATCTATGAGATCCGTGGCGCCCGCAAGGTGGCCATCGAATTCCATAGCTATTCGAAAACAGCCGGTTTCACCGGAGTGCGTTGCGGTTACACCGTTGTGCCCAAGGAGCTCACCGCAGCCACCATGGACGGCAACCGCCTGCCGCTCAATCCCTTCTGGTTGCGCCGCCAATCCACCAAGTTCAACGGCACCAGCTACATATCGCAGCGCGCCGCAGAGGCCATCTACACACCCGAGGGTAAGCGACAAACGCAAGCAACCATCAACTATTACATGGAGAACGCCCGCATCATGCATGAGGCGTTGAGCCAGTTGGGCTTCAAGGTCTATGGTGGAACCGACGCTCCTTACCTCTGGGTGAAGACCCCTGGCAACACCCCCTCCTGGCAGTTCTTCGAGGAATTGCTCTACGGAGCACAGATCGTTTGCACGCCGGGCGTGGGCTTCGGTCCATCGGGCGAGGGCTTTGTGCGACTCACCAGCTTCGGCGATCGCGCCAACTGCATTGAGGCCATGGAGCGAATCCGTAAGTGGATGAACAAGTAACAGAGAATAACGAACAAGCAAAAGAAATATCAAGTAAGTATGGAAAATCAAAGATTTCAGGCAGTAGCCGACGCTTCCAAGAAGAAGCCTGTGTCCGTGATGACTCCAGTAGAGAGACCATCGGAGTATTTCGCTAAGAAAGTGTTTAACCGCCAGAAGATGTATAAGTATCTTCCCGCCGATGTTTACAGCAAGCTCATCGACGTGATCGACAATGGCGCACAGCTCGATCGCAGCATCGCCGACGAGGTGGCGAAGGGCATGAAGCAGTGGGCCGACGAGAATGGCGTGACCCATTACACCCACTGGTTCCAGCCGCTGACTGAGGGAACGGCCGAGAAACACGACTCCTTTGTGGAGCACGACGGCAAGGGCGGCATGATCGAGGAATTCTCTGGCAAGTTGCTGGTGCAGCAGGAGCCCGACGCTTCGAGCTTCCCCTCAGGTGGTATCCGCTCCACTTTTGAGGCTCGCGGCTACTCGGCTTGGGACCCTACGTCGCCTGTGTTTATCATCGACGACACGCTTTGTATCCCCACCATCTTCATTTCCTACACGGGTGAGGCCCTCGACTACAAGGCTCCGTTGCTCCGTGCCCTCCACGCTGTGAACGTGGCCGCTACGGATGTGTGCCATTACTTCTATCCTGATGTGAAGAAGGTTACCTGCAACCTGGGTTGGGAGCAGGAGTATTTCCTCGTCGACGAGGATCTGTATGCCGCCCGTCCTGACCTCATCCTTACCGGTCGCACGCTGATGGGCCACGAGAGCGCCAAGAACCAGCAGATGGACGACCACTATTTCGGTACCATCCCTGAGCGTGTGGTGGCTTTCATGAAAGACCTGGAGATACAGGCCCTGGAGTTGGGCATCCCCGTTAAGACCCGCCACAACGAGGTGGCCCCCAACCAGTTTGAGTGTGCCCCGATCTTCGAGGAGACCAATCTGGCTGTCGACCATAACATGTTGCTCATGAGCCTCATGAAGCGCGTGGCCCACAAGCACGGCTTTGAGGTGCTGCTCCACGAGAAACCGTTTGATGGCATCAATGGTTCGGGAAAGCACAACAACTGGTCGCTCTCTACCGATACAGGCATCTTGCTCCATGGAACAGGCAAGACCCCCGAGGACAACCTGCGCTTTGTGGTGTTCACCGTGGAGACCCTGATGGGCGTATATCGTCATAACGGCCTGCTGAAGGCCTCTATCATGGATGCCGGCAACGCCCATCGTCTGGGCGCCAACGAGGCTCCTCCCGCCATTATCTCCTCATTCCTGGGTCGCACGGTGAGCGATGTGCTGAAGCATATCATGCAGGCCGACAAGGATGCGCTTGTCATCACGGGCAAGGAAGGTGTGCAGATCGACATCCCCGAGATTCCCGACATCATGCGCGACAACACCGACCGCAACCGCACCAGTCCGTTCGCCTTCACCGGCAACCGCTTTGAGTTCCGTGCTGTGGGTTCAAGCGCCAACTGCGCCAGCGCCCAGATCGTGCTCAATACCGCTGTGGCCGAGGCACTCAACGACTTCAAGGCCCGTGTGGACAAGCTCATTGCCGAGGGCGAGGATAAGTTTGCCGCCATCCTCAGCGTGGTTCGCGACGACATCAAGACCTGTGCGCCCATCCACTTCGATGGCAACGGATATTCCGACGAGTGGGTTGAGGAGGCTGCCAAGCGCGGTCTCGACACCGAGAAGTCGGCCCCCGTCATCTTCGATCGTTATCTCGACCCCGAGACCATCAAGATGTTTGAGTCGACCGGTGTGATGAAGAAGAACGAGCTGGAGGCCCGCAACGAGGTGAAATGGGAGACCTACACCAAGAAGATCCAGATTGAGGCACGTGTGCTGGGCGACCTCTCGCTCAACCACATCATCCCTGTGGCCACCCACTACCAGTCGATGATTGCCAAGGATGTGCAGAACCTTATGGTCATCTACGGAGCCGAGAAGGGTAAGAAACTGTCGGAGCGCATCATGAACATCATCGAGCAGATTTCCGAGCGCACAGCCGTCATTGAGGAGAATGTGGAGGCAATGGTTGAGGCCCGCAAGGTAGCCAACAAGATTCAGAATGAGCGCGAGAAGGCTATTGCCTACCACGACACCGTGGAGACGTTCTTCCAGCCCATCCGTTACCAGATCGATAAGCTCGAGTTGGTAGTGGCCGATGAGCTTTGGAGCTTGCCTAAGTATCGCGAACTGTTGTTCGTGAGATAAGCCAAAAGGCAATAATTAAATATAAGACTAAAAGAAACAGACAATCTATTTCTTTTATTGGTTGTTTAAGTGATGCGGAGCGTGGTTGTGAAATCACGCTCCGCTTTTGGTTGTTGTGGTTGTTTGGGCTTAGTAGATGGCGTCGATGGCCACGGGGAAGATGCGGCAGGGATCGAAGTATTCGGCGCAACTGTTGACCATTGCCTGCAGGTTGGGCTTGGCCATGCCCTGAAACACCTGCTTGCCGTTGATGGTAAGGGTGATGGGCTCATTGAGGTTCACCAGCTCATGGTTGAGATAAACCCTCAGTTTGCCGCCTGTGGCGGGTGTGTAGTTGCGGTTAAACTTCATCTCGATGCCCCACTGCTTGTCCTTCTGCGTGGTGATGTATTCCACGTTGCTCACGTTGATGTCGACGCGGTTGTTGTCGATGTTCATCTCGTAAAAGGTTCTTGCCTCCGACGGGCGCTCCAAAACCTGCAAGTTGTAGAAGCCTGAGCGGTGGCGTCCGTCCATCTCATAGTCCTCCCACAGCACCGTCTTGGGGTAGGGATTGCGCACAAATTGTTTGAGCCACGGAGTGGTGAGACCGTAGGGAACGTAATGTTGCATTTCAGGAAGGAGCTGTATGCGATGCCGGAAGAGCGGCTGCTTGTCTGTCGACAGCGGCCGAGCCAACTGCAAGGAATCGAACGCCACTTGCGTGTACCAGGTGAGTTGGTTGCGGTAGAACCCCCTGTCGTCGGCGCCCGTGAGGAACGAGAAACCTATGTTGGCGCAGTTTTCCACAGGCGCGTTCTTCAGTGGCTCACCGCCCGCCATGGGACCCGCTGCCGCCCAATAGTCGGCGTAGAACGACGCCAGGCGCTGACTGCCATATCCTCCCTCACTGATACCGAACACGTAGAGCCGGTTGGCGTCGACCTCACCGCTTGCCAAGGCCTGCCGAATCAGTTTTTCCCACGCATACTGCTTGGCCAGTTGCCACCAGCGATAATACTCGCCCTCGTTGGGAATCTGTGGGATGAAATAGATGGATGGTGCGTCTTGGAACCGTTGGCCCAGTTTGATGCCATTGGCCCATTCCGTTTGCTTGGGTCCCGACCCATGCAGATATAGGAAGAGCGGCGCCTTTGTGGTTGTCCCGTTCTCTGCCGAAGCACCCTTGCGGCCGTAGTAATAAGGCATCGTGGCGTTGGGTTCCAGGCAGGTGGGCAGGTTCCATGCGCTGTGCTTCTCCTGTTGGAGGTCGTCGGGCGCTATGAGTTTCTCTTCCTGTAGCCCCTTGTTTGCCTCACACCACGCCGTCCAAACCATCGCTTGGTAGTTGGCCACATTGTTGCCCTCTATCGGCGTTTGCAGTTGGGTGTCGGTCGGATGGTTTCTCACGAAAGCCTCTCGGCCGTCGTTCTCGAGCGTTTTCTGTTGTGTGGTCAACGACTGTAGGAAGAAGCCTTTCACCTTTTCCTGCAATCTCTTCGATTGCGCCGTGGCGTTGGTGGCGCAGGTAAGCGACACGAGGGTCGCCACCATGCAAATCATCTTGTTCATGATCTATTTAGGTTGTTAGTGTGTTTATTCTTTGATGAAGGGCTCGGCGCCGGCAGCACCTGTTGCAAATAGTGCTTCGGCGTGGTGCCACAGTGCTGCTTGAAGTAGCGTGTGAGCGCCGACTGATCGGGGAAATGAAACTCCGCTGCCACCTCTTTCAGGCTCATTGTGGTGTTGTAGAGCGTGAGTTTCAGTTGCTCCACGATGTAGTTGTCGATAATGCGCTTGGGTGGCAACCCCGTGTGTTCGCGCGACATCCGGCTCAGGTATTTCCGGCTGATGTTCATCATTTGCGCGTAAGCCGACACCTCGTGGCAATCCTTATGGTGCTCCTCGATGAGTTTCATAAACTGAGCGAAGAGTTGTTGGTTGCGTTGCGAGTCGCTGTTCTTTGCGCTGTGGCTCTTGGGGTTGAGGCGTATGTAATCGGCAAACCCGATGAAGAACGATTGCAGTTGCAGGCTCACGATGCGGCTTATCGACGGTGTGTACGGATCGTTGAAGTAGAAGTGGAGTATGTGAAAGATGCTTTTCATCACGCCTATCACCAGTGGCTCGTCGTGGCACAGTCTGTCTTCGCGAAGCTCCTGGTACACCTCGTGCTCAATGTTATGGCTTGCGCTACGCAGTATGTCTTGCGAATAGCGCAGTATGTCGGCCTCGAAGTCGTCGCTCACATCGCTCCACCGTATGACGTCGCCCGGGAAGAAGATGATGACACAGTCGGCATGCAACAGCCACGAGTCGAAATTGATGGTTACCGTGGCCGTTCCCTGTCGGCAGATAAGCAGCGAACCGTGCCCCACCGCATGCTGGCAGACGTGTATGTTGTTAGGTAGAAGGTGTGCGAGTTCTGTTTCCATTTCGTCTGCAAAGATAGCGATTTTTTCTTTATGTTGTTCCCAAATTGTCAAAAGCATGCGTTTTTTAATGATGCGCCGCCTGCCGAAATGACCGTACCTTTGCATCCGAAAAAAGAGAAAACATCATTTTATTATGCTTAAACGACAATTGTTGGCCACGGTGTTTGCCGTTGCCTTGTCGGTTGCTGGCACCGCCCAAACCACCCGCCAGCTCACCATCAGCGAGATGTTTGGCCTTTTGGAGCATGCCAATCGCAGCATACGCGCGAGCCAAACGAGTGTTGAGGTAGCCCGCGAGGGGGTGAAATCGGCGCGCAGCCAGCGCCTTCCCGACATCAACGCTCGCCTTTCCGCCAGTTTTATTGGCAACGCCCTGCTCATGGATCGCGACTTCAGCGAAGTGCATGGGCTCCACTCTCCCCACCTTGGCAACCAGTTTGTGGTCGACGCCCAGCAAACCATTTACGCCGGCGGAGCCATCGACGCCGGTGTGCGCCTCTCCGAACTGGGGCTGGAGAAGGCAGAGCTCGCCACCGACCTCACGCGCCAGCAACAACGCCTGTTGGTCTTGGGGCAATACCTCGACTTGGAGAAGTTGGCCCACCGCGAACGTGTTTTGCAGAGCAATATCGAGCTGACGGAGCGCCTCATAGCCCATATCGAGGAGCGCCACCAGCAAGGAGTGGCCCTGAAGAACGACATCACACGTTATGAGTTGCAGATGGAGACGTTGCGCCTGAACCTCACCAAACTGCGCAACCAGCGCGCGGTGATCAGCCATCAGCTATGCAACGCCCTCGGCATTGAGGGCGATGTGGCCCTGGAACCAGCCGATGATGTGTCGGCCATGACCTTCAGCCAGGATGGCGAGGCCCATTGGCAGCAGTCGGCGGCGGTGAACAGTCTGCAGTTGCGCCTGGCGACGGTCGACGAGCGCCTTTCGGGCCAACAGGAGCGTCTGGCCCGCAGCGCCATGCTGCCCAAGGTGGCCCTGGTGGCCTCCAACGATTTCAACGGCCCCATCACCTTCGAGTTGCCTCCCATCAACAAGAACCTGAACGTGTGGTACGTGGGCGTAGGTGTCAGCTACCCTCTCTCATCGCTTTTCAAGAGCAACAAGCGCGTGCGCCAGGCCCAACTGGAGACACGCCAAGCCACCGAGCGCAAGGCCGTGGCCCAGGAGCTACTGAACAACCAGATGCAGGCGGCCTGGGTGGCCTACCAGCAGAGCTATGTGGAGCTCGAGACCCAACAGAAGAGCGTGGAGCTGGCCCGCGAGAACTATGAGGTGGTGAACAATCGCTACCTGAACCAACTGGCGCTCATCACCGACATGCTCGACGCCAGTTCGATGCGCCTCGACGCCGAGCTGGCCGAGGCCGACGCGCGCATCAATATCGCTTACGCTTATTATAAAATGAAATTTATCGCAGGAGAATTATGAACAAGAAGAAACAAATATTGAGAGCCTACAACATCGTAGTCGTCGCCCTTCTGGTGCTTGGCGCCATCTATGTGTGCAGCCGTTTCGTGCATTTCGGCCACGTGGAGTTTACCGACAACGCCATGGTTCACCGCAACCAGACGCCGGTCAACACCCGTGTGCAGGGGTTCATCAAGGAGATCCGTTTCACCGAGTTTCAGCATGTGAAGAAGGGCGACACGCTGGTCATCATCGAGGATGCCGAGTATCGCTTGGCCTTGGCTCAGGCTGAGGCAGGCCTGAAAGGTCAGAAGAGCGGCAGCGGAGCCGTTACGGCCAGCATGGGCACCACGCAGCGCAACGTCAGCGTGGCCAGTGCGGGTGTGCAGGTGGCCCACGCCGGCATTGCCGAGGCGCAGGAAGGCATGGACAATGCGCGCCGCGACTATGAGCGTTTCAACGCCTTGCTCGCCAAGGGCGCCGTCACCCAGCAACAGTTCGACAACGCCAAGACACGCTATGAGCAGGCCCGCTCGCGTTGGCAGGCCGCCCGTGCCCGCATGGCGCAAGCCTCGGCCAGTAGAACCGCCACACAGAGCCTGACAGGCGAACAGAACCATCGGCTCGGTCAGAGTCGCGCAGGCGAGAGCGTGGCCGAAGCGCAGCTTCGTTTGGCGCAGCTCAACCTGGGCTACACAATCATCACGGCGCCTTGCGATGGCTATGTGGGCCGTAAGACGATCTATACCGGACAACTCGTGCAGCCGGGCCAACTGATGGTCGACATCGTTGATGACGGCAGCGTGTGGGTGGTGGCCAACTACCGCGAGTCGCAGTTGCGCCATATCCAACCGGGCGCCGCGGTGACGTTCGAGTGCGACGCCGTGCCTGGCGTGACCTACAAGGCGCGTGTGAAGGCCCTCTCGGCCGCATCGGGAGCCGCCATGGACCATATACCCGTAGACAACGCTACCGGCAACTTTGTGAAGGTGGAGCAGCGTGTGCCTGTGCGCATCGAACTGACGACCGACAATGAGGCCGCCGATGTGCGCCGTTTGCTCAGTGGCCTGAATGTGGAAACTCGGGTGGCCTATTAAGTCCGGGCGTAATCATTGTCAACCATCATAAACCCTGTTGCCCTATGCCCGGACCCATGATCGGACAGCCGTTTGCCATGCCCATGGTGAAGCCCTTCCTACCGAAGGCCCTTCAGCCTTGGCTCTATTTGGCGTGCGCTGTTGTCTTCCAACTTGTCAACACCATCTTCCTGGGTTCCATACAGCAAATGGTGGGCTCCACCCAGCTCATGCAGGAAGACATCATGTTTGTCTTTATTTGTGGCGAGGTGGGCGTTGCCATGCCCTTCCCCTTGCTGTTCCGCCTGAAGTTTCGGTTCACCAACCGCCAGTTGGAGCTCTTCGCCGTTGGCGGCATGACGGCTTGCCTGTTGCTCACCTTGGCCCTGTTCAACCTCACCGACGTGCACCAAACCATGCCGCTGCTCTGCCTGTTGTCGTACGCCTGTGGCTACTTCAAGCTCATGGCCACCTTCGAGATATTCAGTAACATACAGTTGTGGATGACGCCCAAGCGCGACTTCCGCATCTTCTTCCCCTTGCTCTACATGGTGGTGCTGGGCGACATCAGCGCCAGCTCGTGGATCAGTCAGCAGCTTACCTACTACACGGGCTCGTGGCAGAGCATGCAGTGGCTCCTTGTGGCACTGCTGCTGGTGGTGCTGTTGTTCATGTACGTGGCCACGCGTCCCTTCCGATTCATGAAACCCCTGCCGTTCATCTCCATCGATTGGCTGGGCTTGGTGCTGTGGTCGTTGTCGCTCCTCATGGCCATTTGGATCTTCCTCTATGGCGAACATTACAACTGGGCCGACAGTGGGGTGTGGCGAAGCGTGCTGCTTGTCGAGGTGGCTGTGGTGGTGCTCACCCTTTGGCGCATGTTCCACATACGCCATCCGTACATCTCGCCGCGCGCCTTTGGCTATAAGACATTGGTGCCTATCCTGCTGATGTTTGCCGCAGCCGAGGTGATGAACTCCACGCCCCAGGTGTTGCAAAACGCCTATACCGGTGCCGTTATGCACTGGGGTATGCTGTCGCTGTCGGGGCTCAACCTCGTTTCGTTGGCGGGATGCGTCACAGGCTGTCTCTTCTGCCTGTGGTGGATGAAGATGACCCGCCAACCCTACACGCGCCTGCTTACCGTAGGCTTTGGCCTGTTGCTCTGCTATCAGGTGGCCATGTACTTCCTGGTGTTCCCTGGTTTGCCCTTGGAGGCGCTGGTGGTGCCCACGTTCCTGCGTTCGTTTGGCTACTCCATCTTCTTCACCACGCTCACCGTTTACCTGGAGGAGCTCATGCCGTTCCACCATTTCTTCATGGGACTGACCATCTGTGGCTTCATTCGCAACGGCTTGGTGGCCAACATCACCGAGGGCGTGTACGGCTATCTGTTGCGCCTGCATGTCATGGACAATTTGGTGAGCGCTCATCCTTATACGCCCGAGATGAGCCTGCTCGCCGCCATCAAACTGCTGTTTGGCGTTACGTGCCTGGGAGGATGCGCTTTCATGCTCCTGTTGATGCTGTGGCATGTGGGGCCTGTGCGCTCCACCCTGAAGCGCCTGCCCTATTGGGGCAAGGTGGGGCAGGCCATGCGAAAGGAGTTGGGCCGATAGCCTTCGGTAATTAGGGGGGAATAACGGTTGTTGGGTATTTTGGTAAAAAAGTTGGTTCGGGATTTTTGATGAACCAGCGTATGAAACCGCCGTTTTTTCCCCATTTCATCGTCGAAACAGCCCGCTGGTTTTGCCATCGGGCATGTTTCGAGTTGCGGAAGATGCCTAACCTTGGCTCGATCGGGCATGTTTGGCGGTGCGATCGGGCATGTTTCGCAGTGCGAAAGGCCATCTTTCGCAAGGCGTCATGTGGAATGAGGGGTGTGGAATGTTTGCTTTTGAATGTAAGGCGCTGAATGTAAGGCAATTGCGTAAATGCGCTGAGAATGGCGTATTTCGGCCAAATATTTTCGTCGTGGAAAAGAAGTGTGTAGATTGATATGTAGATTGTTGCGAATTTACACAGGGTTTTTCATTCCCGTTCTGCCACACGTGGCGTGTGTCCCAAGGCGGAACGTTACTTTTTGAGTTCTATGCGGAATGTGGTGCCGTGGCCCACCTCGGAGCTCTTCACCCAGATGCGCCCCTTGTGGTACTCCTCCACGATGCGCTTGGCGAGGCTCAGGCCGAGTCCCCATCCACGCTTCTTGGTGGTAAATCCGGGCTTGAACACGTTGCTCAAGTCTTTCTTTCGTATGCCCTTGCCGGTGTCGCTCACCTCGATGATGGCTTTGGTGGGCGTTTCCTCTACGTGGAGCGTAATGGTGCCCGCCTCGCCTCCCATGGCGTCGACGGCGTTTTTCGAGAGGTTCTCAATGACCCACTCGAAGAGCGAGGCGTTGAGGTTCACCGTGATGTCGTGGTCGGGAAACTGCTTCACCATCTTCACCCGCTTGCTCGTGCGGCGGTCCATGTAGTCGATAACATGATCCATCACCTCGTTGAGGCTCGTGGGTACGGGCTCGGGCAGCGATCCTATCTTCGAGAAGCGGTCGGCTATGAGTTGCAGGCGCTTCACGTCCTTGTCGAGCTCGGGTATGAGGTCGTCGGCGGGATATTGCTCCTTCAGAATCTCCACCCAAGCCATAAGACTGCTGATGGGTGTGCCCAGTTGGTGTGCCGTTTCCTTGGATAGGCCCACCCACACCTTGTTTTGCTCGGCGCGCTTGGAGGTGAGCAGGGCGAAGATGGCCACCACCACGAAGAGCAGCACCACACCCAGTTGGGCGTAGGGGTAGAGGGCCAGTCGTTTCAGCACCAGCGAGTCGTCGTAGCAAACGTCGATATAGTCGTGCGTGTGCTCGTCGAGCGTGATGCGTATGTTGCGGTGTGCGGCCAGTAGGCGGTGGCCCTCCTGGGTGGCGCGTGCGAGACTGTCGGCGTAGTTGTCGGCCTGTATGTCCACGTTGCGGAAGACGGTTACCTTGCCATGCGAGTCGATGACAATAACGGGAATGGTGTTGTTCTCGTTGAGCACGGTGAGCACCAGTCCGAGGTCGGTGTTCTCATCGGCGTTGTTGAGCGAGCGCATGGCCTCGGCCCACACCTCCATGCGCGAGCGTTCTTGTTGTTCGAGGTCGTGTGTCAGAAAATTCGACACGACGAGTGAGCCTACGGCAATCAAGATGGCCGCGACAACAAGGATGATTTTCACCTGTCGTATTCTGTCAGTCCACTGCATGTTATCTAAACGTCGGTGTGGTGCCAATTATTGTTTTGTGGCCATTGATTTCTTCCTGCCGTGGTTTGACGACAAAAAATGGGCATTCCCCTGTGTCACAACTGACCTTGGAGGAATGCCCCGAACAAGTAATGATAGGAAAATCGTTACCGTCTATTGTTATGGCCTGAATACTATTCTTTTGGGCTTAGGAAAACATCGACCTTCTTGGCTGCGTCGCGACCGCTGGCCATGGCGCGCACCACGAGGCTTGCGCCACTGGCCGCGTCGCCGGCGACAAAAACGTTGCTTGCTAATTGTGGTTGCTCAGGCCGCAGGAAGCCCATGGCCAGTAGCACGACCTGTGCCTTGATGACCTCGGGCTTGCCAGCCTCCACCATGATGGGACGGCCCCCCTCAGGGTTGGGCTTCCAGTCGATGGGCTGCACGCGCACCCCCGTAAGCTTGCCATCCTTGCCCAGGAACTCCAGCGAATTGATGTTCCAACGCCTCACGCAGCCCTCCTCGTGCGACGAGGTGGTCTTCAGCGTGCGTGGCCAGTTGGGCCAGGGGTTCTTCGGGTCGTCGGGACCCACGGGCGGCTTGGGCATGATCTCGATCTGCGTAACGCTGCGGGCGCCCTGTCGGTGGGCCGTGCCGATGCAGTCGGAACCGGTGTCGCCACCGCCGATGACCAGCACATCCTTGTCCTTGGCGTTGACAAGCTGGTCTTTCTTGATCTCCTCGCCGGCCAGCACACGGTTTTGCTGGGCCAGCATCTCGAGGGCGAAATACACACCCTTGAGGTCGCGTCCTGGGATCTTGAGGTCGCGTGCCTGCGGTGTTCCGGTGCTCACCACAACGGCGTCGAACGCAGTGGAGAGCTCGTCGAATGTCATCACTTTGTCGGCGCTCAGCGTGGGGTCGTTCTGAATGTCGCCCACAGCCTTCTTGTCGCTCACCACATGCACGCCAAACACAAACTCGATGCCCTCCTCGCGCAGCATGCGCAGGCGGCGGTCGATGACCTCCTTGTTGAGCTTGAAGTTGGGGATGCCGTAGCGCAGCAGGCCGCCGGCGTTCTCGCGAGCTTCGTAAACGGTTACCTTGTAGCCCATGCGGTTGAGGCGGTTGGCGGCCACCAGACCAGCGGGACCAGCGCCTACGACCGCCACTTTCTTGCCGTTGCGCTCGGGAACGACGGGGCGTATGTAGTCTTCCTCCCAGGCATGCTCGGTGATGGCGGCCTTGTCCTCGCGGTTGGTGGTGGGCTGGTGCTCGATGAGGTTGAGCACACACGCCTTCTCGCAGAGGGCCGGGCAGATGCGGCCCGTAAACTCGGGGAAGTCGTTGGTGGCGTTGAGCAACTCGTAAGCCAGTCGCCAGTCGCCTTTGTAGAGGGCGTCGTTCCACTCGGGTGGCTTGTTGCCCAACGGGCAGGCGCTGTGGCAGAAGGGCACGCCGCAGTCCATGCAGCGGCTCGCCTGCAACTGGCGGTCGTGCGAGTTGAGGGTTTGCTCCACCTCGCCATAGTCGTGTATTCTATCGTGTATGGGCCGGTAGCCGGCCTCTTTGCGGTCTATTGTAAGAAATGCTTTTGGATTTCCCATGATTCCAAATGTTGATGATTGATGGTTGAATGTTGGGTTGTCGCCTTCGGCAATGTGGCGTGAAGCTTTGTCGCCTTCGGCTGCGTTGAATGAGGTGTGCCGCATGTGGCGTTATAGCCTTCGGTCATGTGGCCTCAATAGTCTCTCTGCATGTCGGCGATCTTCTGCTGCAGTTTGCGCACCTGCTCCTCTTGCAGCACACGCTTGTACTCGATAGGCACCACCTGGATGAAGTCCTCGATGTAGCGGTTCCAGTCGTCGAGCATGGTACGGGCCAATTTCGATCCGGTGTAGAGGTAGTGTTGGCGGATGAGTTCGTGCAGTTCCTTGCGGTAGCTGCTCTCCTCCACGAGGTTGATCTCCACCATGTCCATGTTGCAGAAGTAGTCGAAGTTGTGGTTCTTGTCCCACACGTAGGCCACGCCACCGCTCATGCCGGCTGCGAAGTTGCGGCCCGTCTCGCCGAGCACCACCACGCGTCCGCCGGTCATATACTCACAGCAGTGGTCGCCTGCGCCTTCCACGACGGCAATGGCGCCCGAGTTGCGCACACCGAACCGCTCACCCACCTTGCCGTTAACATAGAGCTCTCCGCTGGTGGCTCCGTAGAGGCCGGTGTTTCCGGCGATGATGTTGTCCTCGGCGGCGAAGTTGGAACGGATGGGCGGCAGTATCGATACGCGACCGCCTGAGAGGCCCTTGGCGAAGTAGTCGTTGGTGTCGCCCTCGAGCTTGAAGTCGACGCCGTTCACGAGGAATGCGCCGAAGCTCTGTCCGGCCGAACCCTTGAACTTCACGTTGATTTGCGCCCTGCGGGCCTTTGCCATCCGTTCGACCACGGCGCTCACGCTCTCGCCCGTGGCGTGCATCTCACGCTCGATCTTCTCGGTGCGCTGATGCTCCATGTAGCCCGAGAGCATGGCACCCACGGCGCGGTTGGTGTTGCGTATGCTATAGTCGAGGTCGATCTCGCCACCCGTCTCAATGGTGTTGGCGGCGGCCTTGATCATCTGCTCGTCGAGCACCCCTTCGAGGTCGTGCTCCTGCGCCTTGGTGCAGTAGAACGAGGTGTCGCCATGCTCCTGGTGCAGCAGGCGGGTAAAGTCGAGAGCGTTCCACTTGCGTGTGACGGCAGCCGCCTTGGCCTTGTCGGCGGCAAGCGGTGTGGCGGCCTTGGCCTCCAACGGCTTGCGCACGATGAGCTCCGTGTGGCCGATGATGTCGTCGAGGCGACGGTAGCCCATCTGTGCCAGATACTCGCGCACCTCCTCGGCGAGGAAGGTGAAGAAGTTGACCACGTGCTGGTAAGTGCCCATGAAATGGGCGCGCAACCTCGGGTCTTGGGTGGCAACACCCATGGGACAGGTGTTTTGCGAGCACTTGCGCATCATGACACATCCCAAGGTGATGAGCGCTGCTGTGCCAAAGGCATACTCCTCGGCGCCGAGCAGGGCCGTCATGATGACGTCGCGACCGGTCTTGAGTTGGCCATCCACCTGCAGGCGAACGAGCGAGCGGAGACCATTCTTGACCAATGTTTGTTGCGTCTCGGCCAGTCCGATCTCGGGAGAGATACCGGCAAAACGCATGCTGGAGGCAGGGCTGGCGCCCGTTCCGCCCTCAGCGCCCGATATGACGATGAGGTCGGCCTTGGCCTTCACCACACCGGCGGCGATGGTTCCCACACCGCTCTCGGCCACCAACTTCACGGATATGGCTGCGCGGGGATTGACGTTCTTCAAGTCGAAGATCAGTTGCTTCAGGTCTTCGATGGAGTAGATGTCGTGGTGAGGTGGGGGCGAGATGAGCGAAATGCCTGGAATGGAGTGGCGGGTCTTGGCGATGATCTCGTTGACCTTGAAGCCTGGGAGCTGGCCGCCCTCGCCCGGCTTGGCACCTTGGGCCACCTTGATCTGTATCTCCTCGGCGTTGACGAGATACTCGGTGGTGACACCGAAGCGGCCGGAGGCCACCTGCTTGGTCTTGCTCGACAGCGAGATGCCATCGACCGAGGTATGGAAGCGCTCCTCATCCTCGCCGCCCTCGCCCGTGTTGGAGCGTGCGCCGAGCTTGTTCATGGCCAGGGCCAAGGCTTCGTGGGCCTCCTTGCTCAGGGCGCCGAACGACATGGCGCCGGTGACGAAATGCTTGACGATAGACTCTACCGGCTCCACCTCGGCCACGTCGATGGGCGTGGCGGCGCGCTTGAAGTCGAAGAAGTCGCGAATGAAGATGGGCTCTTCCTTGTCGTCGGCCATCTGGGTGTACTTCTTAAACAGAGGATAGTCGCCGCGGCGGGTGGCCAGTTGCAACGTGGCGATGGTGTCGGGGTTCCAGGCGTGGCGAATGCCGTCGCGGCGCCAATGGAACTGTCCGAGCGTGGGAAGGGGCTTCTCTATGTAGGAAGGCTTCTTGCTCGCCTCCTCTTCGCGGAACGCTTCGTCGTGAAGGGCTATGGCGTCGTGGGCGATGGTCTTCAGGCCCACGCCACCGATGGAACTGTGGTCGGTGCCGAAATAGGTCTTCAGCAGCGACTCGGACAAGCCGATGGCCTCGAATATCTTAGCTCCCCGATAGCTGCGGATGGTGGATATGCCCATCTTGGCCATGATTTTGAACAGGCCCTTCTTTACGGCCTTGATGTAGTTGGCCTCGGCCGTGGGATAGTCTTCTTGTATCTTGCGCTGCTTCACGAGGTCGTCGAGGATGGCGTAGGTCATGTAGGGGCAGAGAGCCGACGCGCCATAGCCCAGGAGAAGGGCGGCGTGCATCACCTCGCGTATCTCGCCCGACTCGACGATAAGGGCCGTCTGTACGCGCTTCCCCACGGAGATGAGGTAATGGTGGACGGCGCTCACCGCCAGCAACGATGGGATGGCGACATGCGTGGTGTCGACGTCGCGGTCGGTGAGGATGATGTAGTTGTAGCCTTCGTCGACACTCTTCTCGGCGTCGTGGCAAAGGCGGTCGAGCGCGTCGCGCAAACCACTCTCACCTTGTTTGGCCTCAAAGACCATGGGCAACTTGATGGTGTTGAAGCCCTTGTAGCGTATGTTGCACAGAATGTCGAGCTGGGTGTTGGTGAGGATGGGGTGGGGAAGGCGCACCATCTTGCAGTTCGACTCGTTGGGATTGAGGATTCCTGTTCCCACGCGACCGATGTACTCGGTGAGGCTCATGACGAGATTCTCGCGGATGGAGTCGATGGCGGGGTTGGTAACCTGCGCGAACTGCTGGCGGAAATAGTTGAAGAAGATCTGCGGGCGGTCGCTGAGCACGGCAAGCGGCGTGTCGTTGCCCATCGAGGCCGTGGGCTCCTGGCCCTTCACGGCCATGGGAACGATGGTGTCTTCGATGTCTTCACGACCGAAGCCAAACTCCACACATTTGCTCTGGAGGTTGTCGACGGCGTTGCTCACCTTGCGTCCGCTGCGTATCTTCTCGAGCTGGATGCGGTTGGTGTTGAGCCATTGGCGGTAAGGATGCTCGTTGGCCAATTGCTCGCGAATCTCGCCATCGTAGTAGATCTTGCCCTCCTGGGTGTCGATGAGCAGAATCTTTCCGGGTTGCAAACGACCCTTCTCGGCAATCTCCGTGGGGTCGAAGTCCATGACGCCGACCTCCGACGCCACCACCATCGTGTCGTTCTTGGTGATGGTGTAACGCGCTGGGCGCAGACCGTTGCGGTCGAGCATGCCGCCGGCGAAGCGTCCGTCGGAGAAGAGCAGGGCGGCGGGGCCATCCCAAGGCTCCATGAGGATGGAATGGTACTCATAGAAGGCCTTCAGGTCTTCGGATATGGGGTTCTTGTCGTTGAAGCTCTCGGGAATCATGATCGACATGGCATGGGGAAGCGACAAACCGCTCATGACGAAGAACTCGAACACGTTGTCGAGGCTCGCCGAGTCGCTCATGCCCGGCTGTACGATGGGTGAGATGTTGCGGATGTCGCCCAGCGTTTCGCTCGACAGCACCGACTCGCGCGCCTTCATCCATCCACGGTTGCCTCGGATGGTGTTGATCTCACCGTTGTGGGCCACCATGCGGAAGGGTTGCGCCAGGCTCCACGTGGGGAATGTGTTGGTGGAGAAGCGACTGTGGACAATGGCCAGGCCACTGGTGAAGTAGTTGTTGGTGAGGTCGGGATAGTACTGCCGCAGTTGCAAGCTGGAGAGCATACCCTTGTAGATGATGCTCTTGCTCGACAGGGAGCATACGTAGAAGTCGTTGATGGGCATCTCGGGATGCTGGGCGCCCAACTGGGCCACGCGGTTCTCGATCTTCTTGCGGATGATGTATAATGTGCGCTCGAACGTCGTCACCTTGTCGTCGGTGACGCCGGTGATGAACACCTGTTTGATGTCGGGCTCGGTAGCCAGGGCAGCCTCGCCCAGACAGCCCGGGTTGGTGGGCACCGTGCGCAGGTGGGTGAGCGACAGGCCCTCGCGCTCGATCTCCTCGATCATGATTGAGAGAATGAGCTGTTGGCAGTTGGCTTCCTTCGGAAGGAACACTAAGCCGGTGCCATACTTTCCCTTCTCGGGCACCGGAATGCCTTGAAGCAAGATGAACTCGTGTGGTATTTGCAGCAAGATGCCAGCACCATCGCCCGTCTTGCCGTCGGCGCCTTCGGCACCACGGTGGCGTAGGTTCTCGAGAACCTTCAACGCGTTGTCGACGAGATCATGGCTCTTGTTTCCGTGGATGTTCACGACCATGCCCACACCACAAGCGTCGTGCTCGTAGGCTGCATTATACAATCCTTTCCCCCATAGAAATTACAATTAATCAGTAAAACAATAACTTTTCCTATCAAAGTGGTTGCAAAAATAACATTTTACTTTCGTTTTGAACACTTACAGATGTTGCAATCTATCTAAAAAATACAACAAAGTTAGAATTTAACATTTCTTTATTGCTTTCAAATCGTAAGATTATGCCCCATATTTTACGCCAATACTTTTAAGTTGACGTTTTGTAAAGGATTATCCCAAATCGGTCATTAGATTTCAATTCTTGTTAGTGTTTGTTTCGAGCAGGTTGCGACATTCTCGTTGAAGCCATAGCGGGCTATGGCGAAACGAGAATGGAAGCAAGATGCCGAAAGAAACGCAGGCAAGAGTTGGAAAGAAACCATAACATCCTACTATTTTCCTTATTTCGCTCTAATGACCGATTGGGGATTATTAGTTGTGATGGGACGAAAACGAAAAGGCGCAAGCCCTTGGGAGAAGTTGCTCCCGGGTTTGCGCCTCATTATGATTAAGAGAAAATGTATGGATTGCTGATGGCTTCCTACTGATTGAACAGTTCCTTGATGCCGCCCAGGCTTCCCATGAGGTTAGATGCCTCGTAAGGCAGGAAGACGGTCTTCGCCTTGTCGCCTGAGGCCACCTCCTTCATCATGGCGATATAGTTCTTGGCCAACAGATAGTTGGCGGGGTTGGTGGTCTTTCCTACGGCCTCGGTGATGCGGTCGATGGCTTGCGCCTCGGCCTCGGCCTTGCGGATGCGGGCCTGCGCCTCACCCTCGGCCAAGAGAATGGCCTGTTGTTTCTCGGCCTCGGCACGGTTGATCTTGGCTTGCTTCTCACCCTCCGACTGAAGGATTTGGGCCTGCTTCGTGCCCTCCGAGTTGAGGATGGTGGCGCGCTTGTCGCGCTCGGCCTGCATCTGCTTCTCCATGGCCTGCAGCACGCTTGCGGGTGGGATGATGTCTTGCAGCTCCACACGGTTTACCTTGATGCCCCATTTGTTGGTGGCGTCGTCGAGGACGGCGCGAAGCTTCGTGTTGATGATGTCGCGCGAGGTGAGTGTCTGGTCGAGCTCCATGTCGCCGATGATGTTACGCAGGGTGGTTTGCGTCAGCTTCTCGATGGCGTTGGGCAGGTTGTTGATTTCGTAGACGGCCTTGAAGGGGTCGACAATCTGGAAATAGAGCAGGGCGTTGATTTCCATCTGGATGTTATCCTTGGTGATAACGTTCTGGCGGGCGAAGTCGAACACCTGCTCGCGGAGGTCGATGCGACTGGTGTAGAGGTAGCGGCCATTTGCCATGGTGACGATCTCCTTGGCGCGGTCGATGAAGGGAATGATGACATTGATGCCGGGGTTGAGCGTGGCGTAGTAACGGCCGAGACGCTCAACGATCTTGGTTTCCGATTGTGGTATGATGACCAACGCCATCTTGGCGAAGATCAACACGCACACCACGAGTGCAATAAGTACGTAAGACATGGTAGTTATGTGTTAGAGGTTTGTAAATAAGCTGATTGTTACGCGGGTTTGTTGGTGGGGTTGGGGGTGGTTGCGGGCACCACGTCGATGATGATGCTCTCGCGTCCTACCACCTTGACCAGTTGCCCGACGCTGATGTCGTGCTTGGTGGTTGAGGCTTGCGCCTTCCAGTCGTCGCCATCGATGGCCACACGCCCGAAATGTCCGGCGGTGATGGTCTCGCTGACGCGGCCTATGCGCCCGATGATGGCGTCGGCGTTGCTCACGGGCGCAGGCTTGTCGTCGTGCAAGTATTTGAGCGCGAAGGGGCGCACCAAGAAGATGCTGAGAGCCGAGAACACAACGAAGGCAAACACTTGCAGGCCCAGTCCGCCGATGAGGGTGGTGAGGGCGGCGGCCACTGCTCCTACCGAGAAGCAGATGATGAAGAAACCGCCAGAGACAAGTTCCATGATGAGACAACCGACGGCGAGGACCGTCCAGAGCTGCCAAAGGTTGGATGTGATGTAGTCTAACATAGTGGTATGGGTTATGATGTTCTGTTTGGTATGATCGGTGTGGAATGGTGAGGTGTGTGTGAGGGTCAGAGGGAGAGCACGAAGTCGTCCCACTCCTTGGTGGTTCCTTTGCGCTGAAACACCTTGTGGAATAGGCGGCTGCGCGTGCTGGCCACGCTCTCCTTGCTATGGGCCGTGAGGGTGGCTATGTCCTTTGGGGCGAAGCGAGCCTTGATGAGCAAGCACACGGCATACTCTTGTGAGGTCATGCGGTAGAGGCCATAGAGTTGCGAGGTGAAGCCCGTATAGACCGAGTTGATCACTTTGTCGAGCTGCGACTGTTCCTCGTTGCTCATGCTCTCGCCCCGGTCGAGCAGGTCTTGCAGGCGGATGTAGACTGGTGATGAGAAGATGATGTGGTCGGCTTTGCTGCGTTTCTCGTTCTCGATGACCGCAACCTTGTTGTTGTAGTCGAGTCGCGCTTTCTTCTCCTCCAGCTCCAGGCGCAGTACGTCGTTCTCATCGTCGAGCTTTTGGATGAGCTCTTCCAGTTCGGCCACTCGCTTGTGGTTGGCCTCAAGGCTCTGTTGGCTCATGGCCTGCTGGTCGGCTTGTATCTGTCGGGCCTTGTCGAGGCGGTCTCTGAGTATCTGCATCTTGCGCCGGCTGTTTTGTATGGTTACCACCAACAGGGCGGCGTAGGTAACCAGGAAGATGCCCACCAGAAACCACTCGCGGGTGGTGAAGGGTGCGAAGGGAAGTAGGTCGTAACTCGTCATGCGGCGTTTGGTTTTTGATTTTTACGCTGGCAAAGATAGTTGAATTATGCAAAGAAAGCAAGAAATGGGGTTTGCAATTGTGCGCAATATGGGGGTTGGGTTCGCAGGTGTTCGCAAATGAGTGGAAAATGCGGTCCTTGGAACGCTTAGGGCGACAAAATGTCGATAAACTTGGCAGAAGGGAATCTTATTGTCGGTGGGGTGTTTCTGTTTCTGACGAAAGCGTTAACTTTGCACGCATGATGGACAAACATAAGATAGAAGGCCACTCTGCCGTGTTGTTGGCCAATGTGATTTTCGGTCTCGGAGTGCCCGTGACCAAGTTGCTTCTCGACGAATGGGTGTCGCCCATGGCTTATATGGCCACGCGCTGCATGGGCGCCGCCGCCATATTTTGGCTCATCTCGCTCTTCATGCCACGCGAGCGTGTGGAGCGTCGCGACCTCCTGGTCATCATGGGTGGGGGCTTGTTGGGCTTCGTGGTCTCGCAAACGCTCACCGCATGGGCCTTGCATTTCACCACCCCTGTATATTTTAGCATCATCGCCACACTCACGCCTGTGGCCACCATGGTATGCGCAGCCTTGCTCATTGGCGAGCGCCTTAGCCTGCGTGGTGCCTTGGGAGTGGCGATCGGTGTGGTGGGCGCGCTGCTCATGGTGATGGTGGGCTGGCAGGGTGGCTCGGGAATGAACGACCTGTTGGGCATAGGGCTGGCGGTGCTCTCGCTGTTGACGTGGGCTGTGTACCTCATCATTACGCGAAAGGTGTCGGTGAAATACACGGCCGTGACGCAGATGAAATGGGTGTTTTTGGTGTCGACCCTCGCCGTGTTGCCCTTCTCATGGACCGACTTGCAAGCCTCGCGGCTCTATTCAAGCCAATGGGCGTGGAGCGGTGTGGCCGAGATGGCCTTTATTGTGGTGTTTGCCACGGTGGCCGGTTTCTTCGCCATCCCGTTCGCCTTGCGCTATCTGAAGACCACCACTGTGTCGGTTTATCCCAAATCGGTCATTAGGATTTCTCTGTGTCGTACGGCAAAGAGAAATCC
>NZ_JAXVAE010000074.1:0-17236 GCF_037460745.1 Hallella sp.
TTAAATATCAAATATATAACTATAGTTAAGCGATTAATATCGCATCACTAGTAGTTGCAAATATATAACAAAAACAACAAAACAAACAGGATATTTCTTACAAAAAACGGCCAAAATCTTACATTTTGGCCGTTTTGTTGTAACATTCGATGTAACATTTTCGCAAAATCGCCCATTTCGTGTAACAATTATCAAAATGTGACACGTTTACGGGGCATCCGTCATGTGTCAGGGCAAAGCTTGGAACAGACGGATGGTTACGGGCGGAATGGGCGTCTGCCTACTCGTAGCGACGATGGAACGCGAGGAGCAGCAGGAAGCCAATGGCCACGAAGGGCATGCCCACCATGGCGGGCCAGGCGTAGCCCATGCCCCAGCTGATGGGCAGTCCGCCAAGGAACGCGCCCGCCGCATTTCCGAAATTAAAGGCTATTTGGATACAGCAACCGCCAAGCATCTCGCCGCCTTTCGAGTGTTCGATGATGAGCAACTGCTCGGGTGTGCCCATGCCGAAGAGGCATCCGCAGCACACAAACATCAGGGCCAGATGCACCAGGCCCCACTCCACCGTGAAGAACACGGCCAACAGGGCCAGTCCGGCCACGCCCTGGAGCACCATGGCCGTGAGGCCGGCCTTGTACTTATCCGACATCCAACCGCTCAAGAGGTTGCCTATGACCATGCCCAAGCCGGCCACGGCCATGTAGAGCGGCAGCAGCGAGGCCGACAATCCGCCCTCGTCGACCAGCGCCGGCGATATGTAACTGTACCAAGCCAGGATGCCTCCGTTGCCAAACATCGTGGCAAGGATAATGAGCCACGGGTCGAGATGGCGCAGAAAGCGGAACTGTCCCTTGTAGCCCGAGCCGGGAAGGGGGTCGAGGTTGGGCACGAATCGGGCCACCAGCAACAAATCAACCAAACTGCCCACCGCGATCACCGCGAAGGCCAGTCGCCACGAGAGGGCACCCGAGAGCAGCGTGGCCACGGGATTTCCCAAAAGGTTGGCAAACGTCATTCCGGCGCACATGATAGCCACGGCACGCGTCTTGTGGCTCTCATCGGCCAACCGATACGCCACAATGGTTCCCACGCCATAATAGGCGCCATGGGGCAAGCCGCTGATGAAGCGGGCCGCCAACAGCCACACATAGCTCTGCGCCGTGACCGAGAGCAGCGCGCCTATGAAGACAAGCGACACCAAGCCCAGGAGGATGTGTTTGGGGCGCAACTTATGAAGGACTATGAGAAACGTGGCTCCTACGCAAACGCCCAGGGCGTAGATGGAGATGGCGTGTCCCGCCATGGGAATGGAGATGTTCAGGTCGCGGGCCAAATCGGGCAAGATTCCCTCAATAACAAATTCGGCCATACCCAGCAAGAATGTTCCTACGGCAAGCACCAACAGGCTGCCCAATCCTTTTACCAGCATTTAAGTAGTGTTGTTATGTGTGTGTTACGAAGGTGGCGGCTACCTGCCCCACCGCTATCCTAAAAGCGGGTGCAAAGTTACAAATTTTCCTTCAATCGCAACACGCCATCACCCCACAAAAAGACGAAGGGCGCATCTACATGACATGAACCATGAGGATGCGCCTTTCGTAGGGCGGAACGATATGCGATGGTGGCGCGGCAACGTGTTGGAGCGCGCGTCGTAGGATCGTTTTGCGGGTCTCTATCGCTTGGGCAACGCGTGTGTGGCCACGGGTTGCAGCGTATCGAAGTTGTAGAGGGTGATGGCGCCATCGGCCATGATGCCCAGCGTGGGTGGGTTGCCGCCCTTGGGGAAGGTGATGGAACCCGTGTTGCAAACGAGGCAATGGGCGTCGTTCTCGGTCAACTCCCAGAGGTGGGTGTGACCGTAAACCACGGCGTCGAAGCGTCCGGGCGGCAGGTTCTCCTTATTATATACGTGGCCATGGGTGAGCAATATGCGGCGCCCCTCATCCACAAGCACCGTGTAAGTGCCAAGGATGGGGAAATGGAGCAGCATCTGGTCGACCTCCGAATCGCAGTTGCCGCGAACGGCCACGATGTCGTCGGCCATGGCGTTGAGCAGATTGGCTATGCCGGGTGCGTCGAGACCCTCGGGCACTCCGTTGCGCGGGCCATAATTGAGGATGTCGCCCATGAGCAGCAACATGTCGCAACGCTGGGCTTTGTAGAACTCCAAGGCACGGCGCAGGCAGGGCAGCGAGCCGTGGATATCGGAAAGAAGCATGTATCTCATCGTGCCAAATAATTAAGCAGGTCCTTGTTGCTGGTCATGCGGCGCAGGCGACGCAACGCCTTGTCGCGTATCTGGCGCACCCGCTCTCGCTTGAGCCCCATCTTCTCACCGGTCTCTGCCATGTTGAGCTGGGGCGTGTCGATGCCATAAAGGCAGGCGGCCACCTGACGCTCGCGCTCATCGAGGCGGGTCACAAGGTGCGCCAACTCCTCGATGATGGCTTGCTCCTCCATCTGCCTACTGGGGTCGATGGCGTGCGGATTGGCCACCACGCGGCCTAAGCTCAGGTCCTGGGTGCCGCCCACGGGAGCGTCGATCGACAGCGGATGGCTGCGGCGCTTCTCCGCCTTCACGTCGCCCTCGCGGGGCACGCGGTAAAGACCGGTCTGCTGCTCGATGGCTTGTTGCATGGCATCGCGGATGTAGGGCGCCGCGAAAGTAACGAAACGCTTGCCGCGACTGCCGTCGAACCTTGCGGCGGCGCGCATCATGCCAATGTTTCCCTCGCTGATAAGGTCCTCCACGGGAAGGCCACTCCCTGCGTATTGGTGGGCCAACGACACCACGTAAGTGAGGTTGGCGGTGGTGAGGTCGGCCAATGCCTGCTGGTCGCCTTGCTGGATACGTTCAGCCAACTGTCGCTCCTCGGCGTCGGTGAGGAGTCGCTCTTGCTTGATCTCGTTGAGATAGGCGTCTATCGATTTCTTTTCATTCATGGTGATGCAGTCGTTTAAGGGGATGAAAGGCTATTATATTCCTGCGTCGAGCAGCATGTCGGCCACCTCCTCGGGGGTGTTGTAGTCCATGCCGAAGGCCAACTCTTCGTCGGTAAACTCTTGGGCGAGCACGGCAGCCTCCTCGTCGCTGATGCGCCGGCGACCATCGTCGTCGACCGCGCTGAGCAAGGCTTTCAATACTAAGTTGCGGTATTCGGTTACGTTTTGCATATCGCTATGTGTTGTTTGGGATGGTTTATCAAGGGATGGGGTGTGGCTTACGGAAGGTTTAACGATGGCTCGTTGTGGAACGGAAGGTGCCGCAGGGCGCAAGCGTTAGTCGCTGATGGCCCTGAGCAAGCTGATGAGCGACCGCGGATTGGACCACGAGAAGCCGGGCATGGCGACCGCCACCTTGTAGGCTTGGCGCTTGTTGCGTGGCAAGGCATGGTCGATGTAACGCTCGTGAACCTTCACCCATTTGCCTCGGTAACGGAAGTAATACACGTCGGTGTAGGGCAACTCGAGGTCTTCCTCGTTGGCCATGAGGGCCGTAGAACTAAGCATCAGCGAATTGACCTGCATGTCGGTCATGTTCCTACTGTTCAGAATCTGCTGCCTAAGCGACACCATGTCGATGTAAGTGGCTTTGTAAAGGGCGTTGTCGCCCACCGTGTCGACGCGCCAGAAGAGCAGGGTGTCGATGCGCTCATAGTGGCGATCGTCGAAGTCGACGCTCTTCACCGTAGCCCGGTTGGCCTCCATAATGCGGCCTTGCGGGTTGCGATAGACCAGCACACTGCCCTTGAGCAGCACGTTGGCCTGCGCCGCCTTGACCACCTTACCACTGGTGAGCGTCACCAAGGCGGGGCGGAAGTTGGCATAAGCCATGGTGCGCCGTTGTAGCGTATCGGCTTGTGCCATGGCGCTTGTGGCGCATATCCAGGTGGCAACTATCAGGACCCATCGGGTTAGAACATTCATCTTCTTGTATTTCGTTTTATCAAAGATACTGCTTTCGCCCCATAAAGGGAAGACCCCAGCCATTATTTTAACGCATATTAACCGTCCCGCCACGCTGCGATCGGTTGACCAACGCCTCATCCAAGCGGACCGTTGGTTTTAGATACGGGCCTCTCCGGCCTTAGACGAGCACCCTGAAGAGCTTAGGAAAGCACTCGGCTGGTCTTAGACGAGCACGCTAATGAGCTTAGGAAAGCACTCGGCTGGTCTTAGACGAGCACCCTAAAGGAGGGCGCAACGAATGGTCCACGCCATGCGTTCTCAGCCTTGCGGCTTCACCCCACCACCTCTGTGAGGGCTTGGTTGAGCTGCAGGATGTCGTCGTCGGTGGTGGCCCAACTGGTTACGAAGCGACACAAGAGGTTGCCGTCGGGACGGGCACACCACACCTCGAAGGCGATGCGCTGCATGAGTTGTTCCTTCTGCGCAACGCTGAGGATGACGAATTGCTGGTTGGTCGGACTGTCGACGCCCATGCTCAGGCCATGGTTGAGGAAGCATTGGCGCACCTCATAAGCCTTCTCGATGGCGTGGCGAGCCACCCGAAGATACAGGTTGTCGGTGAACAAGGTGTCGAACTGCAGGCCGAGCATGCGCCCCTTGGCCAACAATGCGCCATGGCGCTTAATGATGGTGAACATGTATCGGGGCGCCTTCATGTTGGTAAACACCACAGCTTCGCCAAACATGGCACCCACCTTGGTGCCGCCAATATAGAACACATCGCAATGGCGGGCCAGGAAAGGCAGGTCGATGTCGGCGCCATCGGCCATCAGTCCGTAGCCCAAACGTGCCCCATCAACGTAGAGCTTCAGTGAGAAGCGGCGACAAACCGTATAGATCGCCTCCAGTTCGGAGCGCGAATAGAGCGCCCCCAACTCCGTGGGCAACGTGATGTAAACCATGCCCGGCTGCACCATGTGCGGGTAAGTTTCGTCGGCCAAGAAGGTGGTCATGTATTGGTCGATAGCCTCCGCGGTTAGCTTTCCGTTGGTATCGGGCAGGGTGATGACCTTATGGCCGAAAGCCTCGACGGCGCCCGACTCATGCACGAAGATGTGGCCGTTCTGCGCCGCGATAACTCCCTCGCACCCTTGGAGCACCGAATCGATCACCGTGGTGTTGGTTTGCGTGCCACCCACGAGGAAGAACACCTCGGCGTGGGGCATGTCGATGGCCTCGCAAATGCGCTTCTTGGCGCTCAAGCAATGCTTGTCGAAGCCGTAACCGCTGGCCTTCTCATCGTTGGTTTGTATGAGGCGCTGCAATATTTCGGGCAGCATGCCGTTGTTATAGTCGCTCTCAAACGAAGTCATTTCTATTGTTTTTGAATGTGGAACGTGGGTGAAGGATGATTGGTCTAATGATCGATTTGGGATTATTTGCTGGTGAGGTGCAGGAAGCGCGTGATGCGATGGCCGAGGCTCCGATCCTTATTGTCGATGAAAGCGTCGAGCACCAAACTCTTCGACGACAAGGGAATGAGGTCGTAGTCGGCAATGGCGGCAGGAATCAAGCAACTGTTTCCTTCCTTCAGCAACAGCTCATCGCCGGTGGATCGCACAAGGATGCGAGTGTCGCCCTTGATGCTCATGGTGATGATGAAGCTGTCGTACTTGAGCAGGTTGCGATGGAACGGCTGCGCAATGTCGTTGACACGAACGCTGAAATAAGGCGTATCGAGCACCGGGTTGGCACGATTCTCCTCACTCTGATAGGCCGTTTGATACTCGGCCTCCACATGGTAATCGACGGCCTCGGCAGCCAAGTCGACATGCAACTGGCGCGGCTTGCCATCCAAACCCGGGCGATTGTAATCGTAGATGCGGTAAGTGAGGTCGGACGACTGTTGGATCTCGGCCAGCAGAATGCCGCTACAAATGGCGTGAACACGGCCTGCCGGAAGGTAAAACACATCGCCAGCCTTCACCTCATGGCGCGCCAACACATCGGTGATGGTGCCATCCTCAATGCGTTTCTTAAACTCATAGTTGGTGATCTGCGTCTTGAAGCCCGCATATAAGTAACTGCCCGGCTCGGCATCGATGACATACCACATCTCGCTCTTGCCCATCTTGCCATGCACCCGGCGAGCCATCTCGTCGTTGGGATGCACCTGAATGCTCAGGTCGCGCTTGGCATCGATGAACTTAGCCAACAACGGGAGCTCATGATACTTGTCGTACACCGACTTTCCCAAGATGTCCTCGGGTGCTTGCGCGATAACCGACACAAGGTCTTGGCCCGCCCATTCGCCATTGGCCACAATGCTCTTGCTCGACGGCACGGCGCTCACCTCCCAACTCTCGCCTATCGGTTCGGTTGAAGCGGGTAGCCCCTTGTATGGACAAAGACGATTGCCGCCCCATACAACGGTATGGAGATTCGGCTGAAACAATAACGGATACAACTTCATAATATGTGCTTTTTCCTAATTTCTTATACAATCTTCCCCTCCGTTGAACGACCTGCCATCGGGTGTTTCGTGGGCGATCGTTGCACCCTTCATTCACGCAGATGAGCCGTTTTGCACACGACCGTCGGACCACTCGGCCCCAACGCTTAGGTCGTTCGCGCGCATCCAACAGGGAGGGGCCTATCGTTTAAACGACCTCAGATAGGTTATTATTATGCGGTTCGCCACCTTTTTCTTTCTCCCGGTAGTTGATGGGCGACAGGCCCACTTGTTACGTTGTAGGGCTTGCCATAGGCGGAGCCGTCGGTCACCAACGGGAATGGGGAAAGCCATGGGGGCGAAAGGCCGAAATGGTGGCTACTATGAGCACCGTCGTTGACCGAAAAGCGTGGTTCATCACCTCCCACGGATTGGTGGGGCAATGAGCCACGGTTTCAACAAGTTTTTTATGCGGATGCGTATTAGGCCAACGACCGACAGAGGGATGCTTACGCCTCCACGGTCATGGCGATGACCTCCACGTCGTCGCACGGGCGGTCGCCACGCAGCGTTTTCACGCCCTGGATCTTCTCCACCACGTCGAGCCCGTCGGTCACCTCACCAAACGCGGTGTACTGACCGTCGAGATGGGGTGTGCCGCCCACGGTGGTGTAGGCCTGGACCTGCTCCTCGGTGAAGCCGGCGGGATTGGCCTTGCAAATGTCCTCGGCCTCCTTCAGCAATTGCTCCTGCATGGCCTGCAGTCCGGCGCGGTCGCGGTTGCGACGCATGTTCATAATCTCTTCCTTGTGGTAGCTCACGAGGTCGTTGAACGTCACGGCCACTTGGTTCTGCTTCATCTGCTTCTCCATCTGCTTGAGCTGCGCAGGCTTGTAAACGCTTCCCCACACAATGTAGAACTGTCTGCCGCTCGACTCCCTGTTGGGGTTCACCTCATCGCCCAGTCGGGCCGCACACAGGGCGCCGCGCTTATGGAAGAGGTGGGGCTTAATCTCGGCCTGCAACGTGTAGTCGGGACCGCCCACACCGAGCTGCTTGCCTGCCGGCGCGCCCTTCGAGTCGGGGTCGCCGCCCTGAATCATGAAGTCGCGAATGACGCGATGGAACAGGGTGCCATTGTAATAACCCTCCGAAGCCAACTTCAGGAAGTTGTCGCGGTGAATGGGTGTGTCGTCGTAAAGGCGAACGGTAATGTCGCCCAAGGAAGTGGAAATCTTGATATTTGCCATGGTTTTGATATGCTTGTTTTCTATGATTAGAATGGGTGCCGCCCGCCTTTCCCCGGTTTTGTCGCCGAGGGAGAAAGCGGGAAGCCGTTGCAAAGATACCACTTTTTATCCAACCATCGGCCCAAAGCCGCAAGGATTCTGCCATCGACGATGGTGGTTAGAGGGAGGACGACCGTTGCGGGCGACACCCAATTATCGCAACAATCTACATATAAAACTACACATTTCTTTTCCACGATGGAAACATTTGGCCGAAATACGCCATTCTCGGCGATTTTATCCAACGGTCTGATATTCAACACGTTGTGTTCCAAACACTCTATTCCACACTCCAAATTCCACGTTTCTCGTTGCGGAACATGCCTTTTCGCAATGCCATCCCTTACCTTTCGTGGCACGATAGATGGTCTTTCGAGGCAGGGTTGGGCATGTTTCGCAACTCGAAAGATACCTAAAGGCAAATCGGTGTCTCCGATTTGGGCGTAAAATCGCATCAAAACGACGTTTCCGCTCGCTATTTCGCGTTAAAACGTCGCACAACTTTTTTACCAAAATATCCAACACTTCCTGACTTTCCGCCAGTTGTCCATCAGCCCCATTGCGCCACCCTGCCCCCTCCGCATGGCCCACGCCCCTGCCAAGGCCCAGCGGCACCCCCACAGCACAGGCAAGGAGCCTCGTAGCTCCGCCGCCCTCCGCCACCCTGTAATAATAGGTGGGGGCACATAGAAAAAGGAGGTACGAAAGTTTGGTTGGCTACAAAGAATTGCCTAACTTTGCGTCGCCTAAAGATTAGCCCTTTGAAAAGCAATCAGTTAACCCACAGTTGCCAACACACAACAAGAACACTATAAATAGACTATGCTTACAATCGTAATGATTATGATTTGCGGAATAGGTACCGGTTACCTGCTCCGCAATAAGAAGATGGGCGCCATCGGGCGCATCATCACCGCCCTGATATGGGTGCTGCTGTTCCTCCTCGGCATTGAGGTGGGCGGCAATCCGCGTATCGTCAACGGCCTGCAAACGCTGGGCCTCGAAGCCATAGCGCTCACCATCGGTGGGTGCGCCGGCAGTGTGCTCTTCGCCTGGGCATTGTGGCGCTACGTGAGCGCCAAGGAGGCCAAGGCCCACCACCAGGAAGGAGGCGAGGCATGAAAGGCAGCCTGATCATCGTAGGATTCTTCTTACTGGGCATCATCGTGGGTCTGTACCACATCATTCCGCAATCGTTCCTCGATAGCGACGTGAGCTATTACGCCCTCTGCTGCCTCATGTTCTGCGTGGGCATCAGCATCGGTTGCGACAGCACCATTCTCAAGAGCTTCAAGAAGGTGAACCCGCGCCTCATGCTGCTGCCCGTAATGACCATCCTGGGCACCCTGGCGGGATGCGCCGCCGTGTCGGTGCTGCTGGGCCATCGCCAGCTCACCGACTGCCTGGCCATCGGCTCTGGCTTCGGCTACTACTCGCTGTCGAGCATCTTCATCACCGAGTATCGTGGCGCCGAACTGGGCACCATCGCCCTGCTGGCCAATATCTGCCGCGAGATCCTAACCCTGCTGTGCGCTCCCCTGCTGGCCAAGTATTTCGGCAAGCTGGCGCCCATCAGCGTGGGAGGCGCCACCACCATGGACACCACGTTGCCCATCATCACACGCGCCTCGGGCGAGAAGTTTATCATCGTATCCATCTTCCACGGATGTTGCGTCGATTTCTCGGTGCCCTTCCTGGTGACGTTCTTCTGCTCGCTCTAACCACTCCCAACCACTACTAACGACAAAAACCTAACATCTATCATAACCTATGAGAAAATTACTCTGCTCATTCGTCGTGGGCCTCGGCCTCTGCTGCGCCCACACAGCGGTGGCCACGGCGGCCCAAGACCGTAAGCAGGCGCCGGCCTCCGACCCCTGGCAAGACGCCACCGTGACCCACATCAACCGCATGCCCATGACGGCCCACTACCTGCCCTTCACCACGGAGAGCGGCGCCTTGGCCCAACTGCGCATGGACGACGCCCAGCGCTTCCAACTGAACCCCCAGACGGAGCGCCGACGGTCGCTCAACGGGGTGTGGAAATTCAAACTGGTGAAGAGCCCTGGCTTGGCCCTCACCGATTTCTTCAAGACCTCCTACGATGTGAGCGGATGGCAAAACATACAGGTGCCGGGCAGTTGGGAACTGCAGGGGTTCGACGCGCCCATCTATACCGACGTTACCTATCCCTTCGAGGCCAACCCGCCATTGGTGCCACAGGATTACAATCCCGTGGGCCATTATGTGCATGAGTTTACCGTGCCCGAGGAGTGGAAGGGCATGGACGTCATCATGGACTTCGAGGGCGTGGAGTCGGCCTTCTATCTCTGGATCAACGGCAAGAGGGTGGGCTATAGCGAGGACAGTCGTCTGCCCGCCCATTTCAACATCTCACCCTATCTGAAGAAGGGCAAGAACCGCTTGGCCCTGAAGGTGTTCCGATTCAGCGACGGCAGTTACCTGGAGGACCAAGACTATTGGAAATACAGCGGCATCGAGCGCAGCGTGTTCATCCAGGCACGCCCGAAGAGCAGGCTGAACGATTATGTGTTGGGCAACGCGCTCATCAACCATTATAAGGACGGCAACTTCACGCTCGACGTGAGCATGATGCAGCCCCAAAAGGGACAGAAGGTGGAGGTGAAGGTGCTCACGGCCGCAGGCAAGGCGCTCTACGCCCAAAGCCAGGCCATCGCATCGGCCACCGACACGTTGCTCCATTTCGCCAATGTGATCAAGGGGGTGCAGCCCTGGAACGCCGAGCAGCCCTACCTCTACACGCTCGTCATCAACACCACCGACAAGAACGGACGGGTGCAGGAGAGCGTGGCGCAGCCCTTCGGGTTCCGCACCGTGGAGATGAAGAACGGATTGCTCATGGTGAACGGCGTGGCCCTCACCATCAAGGGCGTGAACCGACAGGAGCACAACGCCATCCACGGACGCACGCTCAACATCGACGAGATGGTGAAGGATGTGAAGATGATGAAGCAATTCAACATCAACGCCGTGCGCACCTCCCACTACCCCAACTACTCCGAGTGGTACCAGCTCTGCGACAAGTATGGCCTTTACATGGTGGGCGAGGCCAACATTGAGTGTCATGGCATCTTAGAAACCAAGTACAAGCAGCTTGCCGATCGCGACGACTGGTATCCCGCCTTCCACGACCGCATGTACCGCATGATCAAGCGCGACCGCAACCACACGGCCGTCATCATCTGGTCGATGGGCAACGAGAGTGGCTACGGCAAGAATTTCGAGAAGCTCTACGACCTCTCGAAGGCCATCGACCCCACACGCCCCGTGCAGTATGAGGGAGGTGGCTACAACGCCAAGTCGGACATCTATTGCCCGATGTACGCACGCATCTGGTCGTTGCAACGCCACGTCACACAGCGCGACGCCCGCCCCCTCATCCTCTGCGAGTATGCCCACGCCATGGGCAACAGCGAGGGCAACCTCAAGGATTATTGGGACCTTATCTACAAGCACGACCAGTTGCAGGGTGGATTCATCTGGGACTGGGTGGACCAAACATTCGCCAAGACCGACGACAAGGGCCATCGGTTCTGGGCCTACGGGGGCGACATGGGCTTCGTGGGTGTGGTGAACGACTCCAACTTCTGCGCCAACGGCCTGGTGGCGGCCGACCGATCGCTCCATCCCCATATCTGGGAGGTGAAGAAGGTGTATCAGAACATCGCCTTCGAGCCGGTGCCCTTCTCGGCCAACCGCATCAAGGTGACCAACCGGTTCGACTACACCACGCTCGACAACTACCAGCTTGCATGGGCTGTGGAGACCAATGGCGAAACGGTGGCCAGCGGCAATATGAATTTCCCCTCGCTCAAGCCTCACCAGAGCGGCGAGATGGTCATCCCCATGGGCCAGCTGCCCGCCACGGCCCACAACGAGTATTTCCTCACCCTGCGCGCCTCAACAAAGAAGGCCACGGGGGCCGTGCCGGCAGGTCACGAGGTGGCCATCGAGCAGGTGCTGTTGCCCGTGCAGGTGGACAAGGCCGATGTGGCGGTGCCCGGACAACTGCAAAAGGCCGAAACAGCCGACGAGATTGCCATCAATGGGCAGGACGCCAACTATAGCGTGACCTTCTCTAAGAAGACGGGCGAGATGACGTCGCTCAAATATGATGGGCAGGAGATGCTCATCGCCGGACTGCAACCCAACTTCTGGCGTGGCATCACCGACAACGATGTGGCCAACGGCACACAGGTGCGTTGCGGCACATGGCGTGAGGCGGCAAGCAAGATGGTGCTGAAGGGCATAGAGGACCTGACGCCCTCCAACAAGGACAAGGCCACCGTAGTGGCCACCTTCGACATGCCCGAGCAGCAGTCGGAGCTGCAAGTGACCTATGAGGCCATGGCCGACGGACGCATCCACGTGGACATGCACTTCACGCCGGGCAACAAGGCTTTGCCCGAGATGCCTCGCCTCGGCATGCGCATGATTCTCAAAGCCGACTACGACCAGATGACATGGTTGGGACGTGGACCGCAGGAGAACTACGCCGACCGCAAGAGCGGCTACCTCATCGGCAAGTACTCGGCCAGCGTGTGGGAGCAATACCATCCTTATGTGAGGGCGCAGGAAACGGCCAACAAGTGCGACGTGCGCTGGTTCACGCTCGCCTCGAAGGCCAACAAGGGCATCAAGGTGGTGGGCGACGAGCCGTTGAGCGTCAGCGCATGGAACTTTCCGCAGGCCGACCTGCTCTACGCACCGTCGATGCAGGAGCACCGCCACGGCGGATGTGTCGACAAGAAGCCCATGGTGTGGGTCAACATCGACCACAGGCAGATGGGTGTGGGTGGCGACAACACATGGGGAGCCATGGTGCATCCTGAGTACACCATCACGCCGCACGAGTGGAGCTACGGCTTCACCATCATGAAAAAATGATGCGGACGCAACCGTCGCAAATGCTACTTTCTTTCATCCTAAAAACGAAGAAGATATGGTAAGCCTTAAGAAAATGGCGCTGCTCACGCTGGGTTTCGCCATGCTGTCGACCGATGGCATGGCGCAGACCACGCGCCAAGAGTACAACGATATCATCAACATCCACCTTACGCCGGGCGCGCCACGCCGCCACAACGGATGTTTCACCGACATGGGATCATGGATGGGCTTCACCCTTCCGGAGCAAACCCAGCCCACCACGGGTTTCTGCGGCCCCTACAGCATCTACTACCGCCATTGGTACGCCCGCTCGCTGGTGGCGCTCCAAGGCGGCACCATGCAGGAGCGGAGCTATTGTCCGGGCGAGGTGCGCATGGCGCTCACACGGGATGGCGCCACCATCCAGGAGAGCCTGCAGTTTGTAGACGCCCGCACGGCGCTCCTCACCATCGACAATCCCTCCAAGCGACAGCTCGTTTTCGCGGCCGACAGCGTCAGCCGCAAGATGCAGCTTTCGGTGGAGAATGGCACGGTGCTCATTGCTTGCCACGGGGGCGAGCGCGTGATGCTCACGTTCCCCGAGCCGGTAAGGGTGGCCAAGGCGGGCCACAACTACGTGGCCACCGTGCCTGAGGGCATGGCCCATCTCACCGCCGCCATCAGCATCGTGACGCAAGACACGGAGGCGTCGGTGCAGCAGGTCCACACGGCGAGCCTACTGGCCAACCCCGAGGCGTCGCTCAAGGCCAACGAGGCGCGGTGGAACGGCTACCTGAGGAAGGTGATCCGACCCGACATGCCGGCCCAGTACAATAGGGTGGCGGCCAAGTCGATCGTCACATTGCTCTCCAACTGGCGCTCCAAGCGCGGAGCCCTCTTCCACGACGGCATCGTGCCCAGCCATGCGGTGAGCTATTTCGTGGGGTGCTGGGCTTGGGACTGCTGGCGTTTCTCGGCGGCCATGGCCTCGTTCTACCCCGAGCTGGCGAAGGACAACATACGCGTGATGTTCGACTATCAGCAGCCCGACGGCATGATCATCGATTGCATCTACCCCGACGCATCGGCCAACAACGAGCGCGACAGCAAGCCGCCATTGGCGGCGTGGGCGGTCAACGAGATCTACGAGCACACCCACGACACGGCCTTTGTGAGGGAGATGTACCCCAAGTTGCTGAAATACCACAAGTGGTGGTATGCCAAGCGCGACCACGACAAAAACCACATCTGCGAGTTTGGATCGGTAGACGGTACGCTGGTGGCAGCCGCATGGGAGAGCGGCATGGACAACGCTATACGCTTCGACGGAACGAAGATGCTGCAAAATGGACCCGACGCATGGAGCACCGACCAGGAGAGCGTGGACCTCAACGCCTATCTGTCGCTCGAATACACGCTGCTCAAGAAGTTTGCCGCTTTGCTCGACGAGCCGTTCCTCTTGCCCGACTATCGCTCCATGGTGGCCGACTATTTCTTCGACAAGAAAGATGGGTTCTTCTACGACCGCCGCATGAACGCCACACGCGACTTTGTGCGCGAGGCGGGATGTGAGGGCTACATACCGTTCTGGGCCAACATCGCCACGAAGGAGCAGTTTGCCAAGGCGCGCAAACTGCTCGACAACAAGAAGAAGTTCTCCACCTACATTCCCTTCCCCACCATCGCGGCCGACAACCCAAAGTATGACCCGAAGGGCTATTGGCGCGGACCCATCTGGCTCGACCAGACCTACTATGGCATCAAGGGCTACCGCAACTATGGCGAGGGCAAGAAGGCCGACGCCTATACCGACCAGGTGTTCCGCAACATAGAGGGCCTCACCGAGGGCGCACCCATCTATGAGAACTACGACACCCACACGGGCAAGCCCATGCAAGCCTCCCATTTCAGCTGGAGCGCCGCATGCCTCCTCATGCTCTACAACGATTACGGCAAATGAGCGCCACCACTCCCATAGCGGCCGGCAACAAGCGTGACCCATGGGAGCCTACGCGCTAAGGCGAGCGGACAGCATCGCCCCCGCATAACCCCAACATCCCAAATCGTCATTAGATTTCAATTCTTGGTAGTGTTTGTTTCAAGCAGGTTGCGACAGTCGCGTTGAAGGCATAGCGGGCTATGTCGAAACGCGAATGGAAGCAAGATGCCGAAAGAAACGCTGACAAGAGTTGAAAAGAAACCATAACATCCTACTATTTCTCCTATTTCGGTCTAATGACCGATTGGGGATCATAAAAGCGCCGACGAGGACGGATCCTTGCCGGCGCTTTTATGATGTTATGATGCGCTAAGCGTAGTGCGACGCCACCACCTGTTATCGCGATGCGTAGTAAACGCCGCCTCCCACGGCCATGCGCACCTGCGTCAGGCCAGCCTGGTCGGGCGTAACGTTCATCTTGCGGCCATCGGGAAGCGTGGCCTGAATGGTGCCGTCCTCATTGAAGCGGAACAGCTCCTTCAGGGCGCCCTTGTCCTGATAGTTCCAACTCTTCTGCTTCTTATTGTAAACAAGATACGACACCTCGCCATCGGGAGCCGTAATCTCGTAACCGTTCTTCAGGGTCTTAATGGCATAGAGCTTGCCGTCTTGGCCCATCACCTCCTTGGTTTCGCCAACATGGGCCACCAGCTTCTCGCCTGTCCAAAACTCCACGGCGTTCAGCACAAACAGGTCGGCCATGCTGCAAATGGCGTAGGCCGGACTGATCACGATGAACACCAACTCGTTGATAAACTTACTGCTGCTCAAGCCCTTGTTCCAGTTAAGCACGCTGTTGGTAAGGCCAAAAGAGCCGATGCAAGAGCTTAGGGTCAAGCCGCACAAGGCCAAGGCAAGGATCGATTTCGTAGCAAACTTTCTCATATTCTTTCGTTTTTGAAGGTTATCTGCGTGTTATTGCTTGCAAATATATATCTTTTTCTCGTTCGGTCAAACATATTGCGCACAATTTCACATATTTTATGTACTTATCGCTCCACAGAGCCCATGGCGACCGCAACCACCAACCCTACGCCAACAAAAAGGGCAGGCCGAAGCCTACCCATATTTGCCAAATATCGAGACACCCCGCTTATCGCTTCATCACCTTCTTGCCGTCGACCACATAGATGCCCTTAGGAAGGTTGCTGAGGTCGTTGCCGTCGCTGAGCTTCACACCCGTCAGGCTGTAAACGCCCTTCTTGGCCGATGCCGTAGGCTGCTTGGCGATGGTGAGGTCGTCGATGCCCGTGCTCGTGTCGTAGTCTTGCTTGATGCTCACGTTCCAATGCTTGAGGTAGTAAGTGCGGCCATAGTCGTAAGCCTCGTTGCTCCATTGCAGATACTTGCCTGTGTTCTGCGTTGAGCCAAACGTATAATCGGCCCAAAGGTAAGAGGTTACATTCTCGCCCACATGGTTGGTCTGTGTGCGCAACTCCTCGGGACCAAACTTCTTCTCGCAGCCCTCGGCATTGGTTATCACAACCATGATGGGCGACTTAACCAGCAGCGGCTGGTCGGCAACAAGGTTCACCTCATAGAAATTGGGGCCGGTCTCGTGAAGCTTCACCGAGTCGGACACGAAGGTAGCCACAGGCTCTGTGCCCACCTTGCCGTCGGCATCGTAGGCAAACACCTTGGCAACAACGTCGCCCTTGGCCAACTTGCCGTCGGTCACCACTCCGGCATGGATGGCTCGGAGCAAGTAATCCTTCGCATAGCTGAAATACTCGGCCCATCCGCGAACCTTCACGTCCTTGTATCGCAAGCCCTCTTCGGCAAAGTGGGCGTTCAGCGTAGCCGTAGCCTCATCCCAGTTGAGGAAGACCTTCTTATCAAAGAACAATCCGTTGAGCTCTGCCTGATTGTAGTTGGCGGCATAATATTCATTGCCAGTCCTGTCTGCCAAGAAGCCATAGCCAAAGGCTATTCCACCACGCGTCATCGCATAGGTGTTGTAGCCACGACCGTCGACCACGTAAAGCGTTGGCGCCTCAACGAGCTCGTCTGAAGCTCCCCGCATGATCACCAGGTTTTCATTATCGAGCTCGTCCACGCCATACTCAGATGCCATCCAGGCGTAATCGCCATAGAAATCCTCCTCAAGCTTGGCCTTGAACGTAAGGTTCACACCTGCGGGAGCAAGGGCGATGTCGCTCCCGGGCTGTTCGCCCTTCATGTCGACACCCAGGAAGAACACGCCATCGGGGGCAGGATAATAAGCCATGGGCTTGTTCTCGTCGTAGTCTTGCGCAAAACCTGCGACCGCCACCAAACTCAATAATGCTGCAGTAAACAACTTCTTCATATTTCTCTTACTTTAATAATGAATACTCTATAATCCAATCAGCTTACTTCACAACCTTGCGGCCATCAATGACATAGATGCCATAGGGCAGGCTTGCGGCCGACTGGCTTTCGCCCACACACTGTCCGGAGAGGTTGTAGACCTTACCCGTGGCTTGCTTCGCGGCCTGCACCTCGCCAATGCCCGTCGAGGGCTTGGTGTACGACTTGCGGAGGCCAATCATAAAATTGTTGAGATAACCTGTGGTCTTGCCGTTGTCGTCGGCCATCTCCACACCCGAGAAGTCGAGAAATTGTCGTTCGACCTTTGAATTCCCAATTAGTACTGATGCGATAAAATCGCATAGTTATTAAAATTCATCAAATAAA
>NZ_JAXVAE010000075.1:0-49653 GCF_037460745.1 Hallella sp.
CAAGCCTTATTTGAGGCTTGATACCCCGCCATGCCCTTTCGCTGAATAGTTACTTTCAGAAAAAAACTCGTTAATAAATGCTTTTTCGTGAAATCCATTTGCAGTATATCCTAATTATTGGTATCTTTGCACGCCTTTTCCATAAATGGAAAGGTAAGACCTTCATCATTGCAAGGGGCGTCAGGGTAAAAATTAGGCATTAGAAATAATTAAAACAATAACATGCGTCAACTTAAAATTCAGAAAAGTATCACCAATCGCGCTGGCGAAGCATTGGACAAGTATCTCGTTGAGATTGGCCGAGTGCCCATGATCACAGTGGAAGAAGAAATTGAGCTTGCACAAAAGATCAAGAAAGGCGGACGTGAGGGTGAACGGGCTAAGGACAAACTGGTTAAAGCCAATTTGCGCTTTGTGGTTTCCGTAGCCAAGCAGTACCAACACCAGGGGCTTGGTCTTACCGACCTCATCGATGAGGGTAACATCGGACTGGTTAAGGCTGCAGAAAAATTTGATGAGACACGTGGATTCAAGTTCATCTCATACGCTGTATGGTGGATTCGTCAGAGTATTCTGCAAGCCATCGCCGAGCAGAGCCGTATCGTAAGGTTGCCACTCAACCAGGTTGGTGCGCTGTCGAAGATCAACGCTGAGATTTCGAAGTTTGAACAAGAGAACCAGCGTCGTCCGTCGGTTCACGAGTTGTCAGATTTGACCAACATCGATGAAACGAAGATCGACCAAACCATTAAGGCCGACAACCATCACATGAGCATCGACGCTCCTTTCCAGGAGGACGACGACAACAGTATGGCCGATGTGCTGGCTTCAGGCGAGGACAGTCGCGCTGACAAGCATGTCGACTATGAGAGCATGTCGCACGAGCTCGACACTGTTCTTCGCAATGTGCTGAAGGATCGCGAGATTACCATTGTGCGCGAGTGTTTTGGCATTGGCTGCAATGAGAAAGGACTTGAGGAGATTGGCGACCAGCTTGGTTTGACGCGCGAACGTGTCAGACAGATTCGCGAGAAAAGCATCGTCAAGCTCAGAGAGAGTGGTTACTCGAAGCTGCTCATCAAGTATTTGGGCTAAGCGACGTTGAAAATAGCCTGTTTCGTTAGAGATAAAAGGTCGAAGCAGGCTATTTCGCGCCCTACTCCATCTCCTATTTACCTAATTATTATAGTGTTTCCAAACCGCAAATCGTTAGAATGGAAGAGAATTGCATAGAGGTTAAGGGCGCGCGGGTCAACAACCTGAAAAACATAAGTTTAAACATTCCGCGCAACAAGTTCATCACAATCACTGGTGTTTCCGGCTCTGGCAAATCATCGTTAGCTTTCGACACGCTTTATGCAGAAGGCCAGCGACGCTACGTTGAAAGCCTTTCAAGTTATGCCCGTCAGTTTATGGGTAGGATGAACAAACCCGAATGCGATTTTATCAAAGGATTACCACCCGCCATTGCCATTGAACAGAAGGTTATTTCGCGCAATCCTCGTTCAACGGTAGGCACCTCCACGGAGATTTACGAATATATGAAGCTGCTCTATGCACGCATAGGGCATACCTATTCACCCCTCTCAGGCCAGGAGGTGAAGAAACATTCGGCCGACGACATTGTGAACCAAACGTTCGGCTTTTCTGATGGCACTCGCTTCATGGTGCTCGCACCCTTACATGTGGTCGAGGGACGTACCATTGAAAAACAGTTGGAGATGTTCCTTCAGGAGGGTTATACTCGATTGATGACGGGTTCCGACGTGGAACGGATAGAGGACATTCTCGCAGATGGAGCATCATCGAAGGTGTCTCTAAGCAACTCGTATTTGGTTATCGACCGCATGAGTGTCTCGCATGAGAAAGATGCCATAGCCCGCCTTACCGACTCAATAGAGACCGCCATGTATGAAGGCGACGGTGCCTGTCGGCTGGCTTTTTTGCCATCAGGAATCGTATACGATTATTCATCGCGATTCGAAGCCGATGGCATGACCTTTGAGGAGCCCAATGAGAATATGTTCTCATTCAACTCACCATTGGGTGCTTGCCCAACTTGCGAAGGCTTCGGCAGCGTTATTGGAATTGACGAAAAGTTGGTTATCCCCAACTCTACCCTATCTGTTTATGATGGGTGCGTTCAATGTTGGCATGGCGACAAGATGCAAGGATGGAAAGATGAGTTTTGCAGAAGAGCCAAGCACGCCAACTTCCCTATCTTCAAGCCCTATTTGGATTTGTCGCTTGAGGAAAAAGACTGGCTTTGGCACGGCCTTCCCTGTGACCGCGATGAAGCAGGCCATCTTCGCGATGACGCCGTTTGCCTGGATTCGTTCTTCCAAATGGTGAAGAACAACCAATATAAAATTCAATACCGCGTAATGCTCAGCAGGTACCGCGGAAAGACGGTCTGTCCTGACTGCCATGGAAGTAGACTGAAAAAGGAAGCCTCGTGGGTGAAGATCAACGGCCGTAGCATTATTGACCTCGTGCAAATGCCGGTAGAACAACTTCGTCAGTGGTTTGCAATGCTGCAACTGCCAGAGCATGAGCAGGAAGTGGGTAAGCGCCTGCTAACAGAAATCAACTCGCGACTGAAGTTTCTTTGTGAGGTGGGACTGGGCTATCTCACGCTTAACCGCATGAGCAACACCCTGTCGGGAGGTGAGAGCCAACGCATCAACCTCACCACATCATTGGGATCGTCGTTGGTGGGAAGCCTATACATTCTTGATGAACCCAGCATAGGTTTGCACAGTCGCGACACCGATCGCCTCATACACGTCCTTAAAGAATTGCAGGCGCTTGGCAACACCGTCATTGTGGTGGAGCATGACGAGGAGATTATGCGTGCTGCCGACTGGCTCATCGACATTGGCCCCAATGCAGGTGACCTTGGCGGTGAAATTGTATACGAAGGTTCCATTCCCAACGGTTTGGAGAACAAAGAAAATGACTCTTTGTGTCAGCAACTTCTAAAAGACCATCCGAACAGTTACACCATCAAATACCTTACGGGGAAAGACACAATTGCTGTTCCTAAATCACGCAGAAAATGGAATCTTTCTATTGGCTTGAAGGGGTGTCGAATGAACAATCTGAGAGGCATCGATGTGGATATTCCGCTCAACGTTTTGACGGTGGTAACTGGTGTGTCGGGCTCGGGAAAGTCAAGCCTGGTGAAGGGTATCCTCTACCCTGCCCTAAAGCGACACATGAATGAGGTGGCCGAAACGCCTGGCGAGTATCTCGCTTTGGAAGGCGATTGGAATGCGCTTCGTCATGTGGAGTTTGTTGACCAAAACCCCATTGGCAGAAGCACACGTTCGAACCCGGCCACATACCTGAAAGCATATGACGCCATTCGTGACCTGTTTGCAAGCCAACCATTGGCCAAGCAGTTGGGATTTCCCGCCCAATACTTCTCCTTCAATGCCGAAGGTGGACGCTGCGAGGAGTGCAAAGGGGCTGGAGAAATCACTGTGGAGATGCAGTTTATGGCCGACCTTACATTGGTGTGCGACGCCTGTCATGGCAAACGCTTCAAACAGGATGTGCTCGATGTGAGGTTTGAGGGGAAAAACATTTACGATGTGCTGAGCATGACCGTCAGGGAAGCCATCGATTTCTTCGGCACCCATAAGCAAAAGACCATCGTCGATCGCCTCAGACCATTGTATGAAGTGGGACTGGGTTACATCAAACTCGGACAGAGTTCGTCGACGTTGTCGGGGGGCGAGAACCAACGAGTGAAACTGGCTTATTTCATCGGGCAGGAGCGTCAGGAACCCACACTATTCATTTTCGACGAGCCTACCACCGGTCTTCATTTCCATGACATTGCACGCCTGCTGCATGCCTTCAACGCACTCGTTGAACGGGGTCATAGCCTAGTGGTCATTGAGCACAACTTGGATGTAATCAAAGAGGCTGATTGGGTTATCGACTTAGGACCCGATGGAGGCGACAAGGGTGGACAACTGGTTTGTGCTGGAACACCAGAGACCATAGCCAAATGTGCGAATAGCGTTACGGGAAAATACCTGAAAGACAAACTTCAATAAACCGACACCTATGCTGTCTATACTGATACCGACATACAATGACGATTGCTATGCGCTTGTTCAAGCGCTTGCTCTCCAAGCGAAAGCCATCAACTTAGCGGATTGGGAGATTATCGTTGCCGATGACGGATCGACCGACGATCAGGTGATAGCTCGTAACAAGAATCTCCAGGACATTTCTGGATGTCGGTTTGTTAGAAACAATGACAACATGGGGCGTGCGGCCATCCGCAACTTCTTGGTAGAGCAAGCGCGTGGTGAATATTTGATATTCATTGACGCCGACATGAAAATCTGCGAGCCCAACTACCTGAAAAGGTATGTTACGGCGCAAGCACTTGGCAATGTTGTTTATGGAGGCTACATTGTACAAGGAGGAACAAAAACGAACCTGAGATTCCTCTACGAAAAGCAAGGTGAGAAAAACCGTTCGGCCCAACTTCGCAACAATCAGCCCTACAAAGATTTTCACACATCCAATTTCATGGTTTCACGCAAGGTGATGAAAGTTCTTCCATTCGACGAGCGTTTCCGCCATTATGGTTACGAAGATGTGTTTTGGGGAAAGCAGTTGGAAGTATATGGTGAGAGCATAGTTCACATCGATAATCCTGTGGCTTTTTGTACCTTTGAGCAAAACTCCGATTTTATCGTTAAAACGGAGGAAGGCCTTCGTACCCTGCGACTTTTTCGCAATGAGCTCAAAGGTTATTCGCCCTTGCTGAAAGTTGCTGATAAACTTGAAAGGAACAAGCTTAAACCGTTGTTTGCCTGCATTTTCAGAGTAATGGGAAAGAGCTTAAAAAGGCTCTTGCTTTCCAAACACACGAACCTGCTGGCATTTCAAATATATAAGCTGGGATATTACCTTAGCCTCAAATAAGCCCCAAACTCACAATAGACCGTTGGCAGAGCAGTCCTGTTGCAAGTTTATTCTACTGCCTGAGGAAATCCTTGGAGCCGAATGCGCCAAAGACCATTGGTGCGAACCATTTGAAAATTATATTCCGACTCGCCTTTCACCAAGGTGATCTTGTCCAAACTGTCCATACGGAAATAGTTGGATACATGAACCTCTATGGAGGCCATACTGTCGTTGTCGAAACTGAAGCCGCCCAAGGTGCACTCCACGTCGCTCTCGGTTGCCTTAAGACTGTCAATGTCGTCTTGTGTGACTTGAGAGGCCATATAACGTAGCCAACGTTGGGATGATTCGTCGCAATATGTACTGGATTTTTGAAATTGCCACCTAAAGAACGATTGGGCAAAAGAATCGGCACATGAAGTTAGCTGCTTATCGCTATTTGCACACGAAGAAAACGGCAAAATAAGCAAAAAACAGCAGGAAACTGCAAACAACAAGGTTGTTAAGAAAAACATGTGTCTCATTCACCAAACGATTTTTATAAGCATTGCAAAGGTAAGCAATCCATCTGTGGAAGCCAAACATCGCGCTTACTTTTTGTTGCTGTCTTCCATGATGTGTTTAACAAGAATGTGAGTAATGCATGCTGATTAAGGATTTTTGCATATTAAAAGTTGAATATGTCCTTTCTTTTAGCTAACTTTGTGGGAAAATTGAAAACAAAATGTTGCATTATATATCGTTTGGCAGTGGAAGCAGCGGAAACAGCAGCTTCCTCTTCACGGAGACTGATGGACTCCTGATAGATGCCGGCATAGGTATTAGGGCGCTCAAAAGGCAGTTTAAAAATTTTGGACTGCACATGTCGAGCGTCAAAAACATTCTCATCACGCACGACCACGCAGACCACGTGAAGTCGGTGGGGAGCCTAAGTAGAGACTACAACCTGCCTGTGTGGACAACAAAAACTGTCCATGATGGCATCAACAATAATTGGTGTGTCAGGTGTAAAATTACGCCTGAGAGGGCAAAACGTGTTCAGAAGGGAATTTCTTTTCAGTTGGGCGACTTCCTGATCACTCCGTTTGGTGTACCCCACGATAGTGCCGACAATGTAGGATATTGCATCCAATATAAGGATGTTACATTTGTCTTAATGACCGACATTGGACATCTCACTGATGAGATGAAAGGATTTATCAGCAAGGCAAACTATTTGGTTATTGAGGCCGACTATGAAAATGAAATGCTGATAAGCGGTCCTTATCCTGAACACTTAAAGAGACGAATCCTGAGTCCGTATGGACACATGAGCAACGAGGAATGCGCAATGGCCTTAGCCGAAAACGCCACCTCGAACCTCAAGCACGTATGGCTTTGTCATTTGAGCGACGAGAACAACCATCCCGACTTGGCAGAAAAGAGCGTGAAGCAGATTTTACGGTCGCATGGTATCGTGGTTGGCAATGAGCCAGGGGCAGATTTCAAATTGGAAGTTCTGAAACGAAAGACCCCAACAGGCATATTTGAGCTAAAGTAACCTCAAGACAGATTTACTAACTTAATCCCATTCAAACAATGAATAGACATACGAAACTCAACATCTTATGGCGATCATTGTTGGTCGCCATGTTGATGGCTTTCTGTAATACCTTGTCTGCCGAAGAGACCGATCGGCAACGAGCCGATGAACTCAACCGACAGGTGGACTTATTGATGGGACGTCTGCAAGCCACGCGCGACACGTTCACATACTTCAACACCTTAAGGCAGGCTGTTGAAACTGCGCTGCAATGTGACTATTATGATGGTATGCCAAACGCCAAAGGAAAGGTCGACCCCAAATACCGCCATATCAACAGTAAGCGCCTGTCGCCCATTGGTACCCGACTAATCGATGCTGGAATATACTATTATAGCCATCGACGCAACGAGGAAGCGCTCGAAGTGCTGAAAACCTACCTGCACTTTTCACGAAGTCACATCTTTAGATGGAAGAAAGACCTGTATAAAGGTCAAGCGGCCTACTACCTGTCTTTGTTATGCTATGGGGCTAAGAAATATGCCAAGGCAGATCATTATGCCGACATAGCGCTTCAAGATGCCGAGTACGCAAAAGACGCCGCAGAGGTGAAAGTGAGTTGCATGAAGGAAATGATGGTTACGCCCAACGACTCGGCACGCTACCTGTATACGTTACTCGGGCTACATGATAAAGCTCCCAACAATTCCACCTTTATGCGATTGTTAATGGAGTATTACTCAACAGATGGGCACGAGCAGGAATTGGAGCAGTTCGCATTGGACGAAACGCGTAAATCGCCTACAAACAAGCAGGCATGGGCCTTGTTGGGAGAAACCAAAATGAGAAAGCAAAATTGGCAAGAGGCATTGGAGGCTTTCCGCAATGCCATCCGACTCGACACCACATTTGTGGAGGCCATATATAATAAAGGTATCTGTATCAGTGCCCAAGCCCAACAAGTGTTGCAAAATATAGAGACTAAGCCCCAAACGCTCCCCGACTCTATCAAAGCTTTGTTGCAAGAGGCAAGGAAAGATTTCGAACAGGTGGCGCGACTGAATCCGCATGTCGAAGAAATGGATTGGGCCACACCTCTTTATTTAGTATACAACCTTTTAGGTGAAGACGAAAAAGCCAAGGCCATCAAACCAAAAGTAGAGGAACAAAAGATAAAAAAATCATGAGAACAGAATACACGCCTTTGAAAAGCAGGCTAACTTGTCGCAAATTTGTTACACCGAGATGGTGGTGCATCATATTTACCTTATTTATTGGTAGTTGGTGTGTTTCCACTACAACATTTGCACAAAAGAAACAGATTTCTAACGCCAAGGAGAATGTAAAGAAAGGTAATAACCTCGAGAATGCGGAGAAATCGATGGTAGAGTTGTTGAAGGATTCTGCCAATCGACAAAACGATAAGATATGGACCATCCTTTTCGATGCTCTCAAGAAACAATACGACCAGGGCAACGAGAAGATCTACCTGAAACAAAAGTATGACACAGCAAACTTGTTTAATATTGCCTCACGTATGTTCCAGCAGATGGAAGCCTACGATTCTATCGATGCGCAACCCGACGCAAAGGGACGCGTGAAACTCAACATGAGGAAAGACAACGCCGCATTGCTTAATCGGCTTCGCCCCAATTTATTAAGTGGAGGCCATTACTTTGTCCGAAAAAAGAAGTACGCTGAAGCATATCAGCTCTTCGACCAATACATAGACGCAGCCCAACAACCCCTGTTTGCGTCGTACCGCTATATGGAGAAAGACAAGAACATACCAATGGCTTCCTATTGGGCTGTGTATTGCGCCTACAAGATGCAAGATAGCAAAAAAACGCTTAACCACACTTATCAGGCCCTGAAAGACACCACTCACTATGAGATGATGCTCCAATATCTGTCGGATACTTACAGACGCGACGCCGACACAACTCGTTACGTGAATACACTGGTTGAAGGATTCCAAAAATATCCATTGTCGTTGTTCTTCTATTCGCATCTGATAGAGCATTATTCGCAGACAGGGCAATGGGACGAGGCACTTGCGCTAACAGACAAGGCACTTAATGTCGACTCAACCAACCAAGTATTTTGGCAGACAAAGGGCTCTATATTATTGAACTTAGGCGACTTCCAAAAATGCTTCGACATTAGCCAACGGCTCATTAGCGAAAACGACAGCTTACCAGAGGCATGGCTGAACGCCGGATTGTCGAAGTTTAACATGGGGGTTAAATTCGACAAAACGTCATTGGCAAGCTCCAAGCAGCGTGCTGCCACCCTTAAGTATTACAAGGAGGCTCTCCCCTATTTGGAAAAGTACAGGGCCATGAGACCTGATAGAAAAGACAAGTGGGCTTTGCCTCTTTACACCATATATCTAAACCTGAATATGGGCAAGGAATTTGATGAAATAGACAAACTGATGTAACAATGAAAATAGAAGAAATAACAAATAAGTTGGGCATCAAGCTCAACGACATGCAAGAAGCGTCTGCGCAAGCCATTATCGGAGGAAACGGCGACCTGGCTGTTCTGAGCCCAACGGGTTCGGGAAAGACCTTGGCTTACCTTCTTCCAGTGTCTCAACTGATAGACGAGCTGCAGGACGAGGTGCAGACCATCGTTATTGTTCCAGGACGCGAATTGGCCCTGCAAACAACCAACGTGCTGCAAAACATGGGCACTGGAATCCGCTCCTTTGCCGCATACGGTGGCCGTCCCACCATGGATGAGCACCGTGTGTTGCGTCGACTAAAGCCACAGGTGGTGTGTGGAACACCGGGACGCCTGAACGACCATTTAGATAAGGAGAACATCGATCCGTCGCATGTTAAGTTTGTCGTGATCGATGAGTTCGACAAGTGTTTGGAGATGGGCTTCCGTGAAGAGATGAAAGCGTTGCTCAGAAGAATGCCACGCCAAGCAAGGCGAATCCTCTTGTCGGCAACCGACTCAGAGGACATCCAGGGCATGGTAGGACACGCTATGCGATTGGACTATAGACAAGAGGACGAGCAGGTACCTGACCGAGTAAAGGTGCTTGCCGTTCATTCTCCCGAAAAAGACAAATTGGAGCCGTTGGGGCGCCTCTTGCTTTCATTTGGGCAAGATAGCACTATCGTCTTCGTAAACTATCGCGACTCAGTGGAGCGTACGGCCGCTTATCTTCGCCAAATGGGCTTCACGCTAAGTGCGTTCCATGGAGGCCTGGACCAAAAGGCACGTGAGGATGCTTTGTATCGTTTTGTTAACGGATCAGCCAACATCATGGTTAGCACCGACCTCGGTAGCCGTGGACTCGACATTCCCAACATAAAGAACATCGTTCACTACCACCTGCCCGAAAGCGAAGAGAGCTATGTGCATCGTGTAGGACGAACGGCGCGATGGCTAGAAACAGGACAAGCCTATTTCATCCTTAGCACCAACGAGCAGGTGCCTGAATATGTACACGCGGAAGTGACCGATTACGAAATACCCGAAAACGAAGGGGCAGAATGTCCACAACCTCGAATGTCAACCCTTTATATTGGAAAGGGCAAAAAAGACAAAATATCAAAAGTCGATATCGTTGGTTTCCTTTGCAAGAAGGGAGGACTGAAATCGGCTGACATCGGACGCATCGATGTGAAGGACCATTATGCATACGCGGCCATCGACAGGAAGCAACTGAAAAGTGTGCTAAAACGTATTGCTGGAGAAAAAATCAAAGGTATTCGTACCATTGTGGAAGAAATAAGATAAAAACCTTGATCTTTGGATAGTTAGCGCATGAATATGTAATATAAAGTGTCGCTTTAACAGTATAAAAATTCATCGATAAATTATGGATAAATTATTTGTTTTATTAAAATAAATACCGTATCTTCGCAACGAATTATTATGAAAAACAATATTAACCCTATAAAAAATTGAAGTGATGAAGAAGTACAATTTTAATGCAGGTCCTTCGATGCTTCCCCGCGAAGTGATTGAGAACACAGCGAAGCAACTTTTGGATTTTGACGGCCATGGCCTTTCTTTGATGGAAATCAGCCACCGTGCTAAGTATTTCCAACCTGTTATAGATGAGGCTGTAGCTCTTATCAAGGAATTGCTCGACATTCCAGAGGGTTACTCTGTCATCTTCCTCGGTGGCGGCGCTTCTTTGCAGTTTATGCAGATTCCAGCCAACTTCCTGATCAAGAAGGCTGGTTATGTGAACACTGGCACATGGGCCAAAAAGGCCATGAAGGAGGCTAAGATGTTTGGCGAGGTTGTTGAGGTTGCATCGTCTGCCGACAAGAACTACACCTATCTGCCACATAACTTCGAGATCCCGTCTGACTTGGATTATCTTCACATCACCACCAACAACACGATCTATGGTACCGAGATCCGCAAGGAAATCGACGCACCCGTTCCATTGATTGGTGATATGAGCTCTGATATCATGAGCCGTCCTGTTGACGTTTCTAAGTATACAGCGATCTATGCTGGTGCACAGAAGAACATGGCTATGGCAGGTGTTACCGTTATTATCGTCAAGGACGACATGTTGGGCCAGGCTCCTCGCGAGCTCCCCACAATGATCGACTACCGCACACACGTAGACAAGGGCTCTATGTTCAACACTCCTCCTGTGGTACCTATATATTCGCTGCTTGAGACTATGCGTTGGGTGAAGGCTCAGGGTGGTGTCACTGAGATGGACCGCAGAGCTCATGAGCGCGCCGACATCCTTTACGGAGAGATCGACCGCAACAAGTTGTTCCGTGGAACAGTAGCGGAGGAGGATCGTTCTCTGATGAACATCTGCTTCGTGATGAACGACGAGTACAAAGAGTTGGAGAAGGACTTCTTCGATTTCGCTACAGAGCGTGGTATGGTCGGCATCAAGGGTCACAGAAGCGTAGGTGGTTTCCGTGCAAGTTGCTACAACGCTCAGACTATCGAGGGTGTCAACGCCATGGTTCAGGCCATGAAGGACTTCGAGGCACAACATTAATTTCACACTTAACCTTATTTAATCATGAAGATACTTGTTGCTACAGAGAAGCCTTTTGCCCCTGCCGCAGTTAACGGCATTAAGAATGAGGCACAGGCTGCAGGCCACGAAGTGGTTTTGCTTGAGAAGTACACTGATAAGCAGCAGTTGTTGGATGCTGTTGCCGATGTCGACGCAATGATTGTTCGTTCAGACAAGGTTACTCCTGAGGTGCTCGACGCTGCTAAGAACTTGAAGATTGTGATACGTGCCGGTGCCGGTTACGACTCTATCGATACCGCCTATGCTAAGGAAAAAGGTGTTGTTGTTGAGAACACTCCCGGACAGAACTCTAACGCTGTAGCCGAATTGGTGTTTGGTTTGCTGGTGTTCACAGTTCGTAATTTCTTCAACGGTAAGAGTGGTAGTGAGTTGAAGGGCAAGAAGCTCGGTATCCTTGCTTTTGGTAACGTAGGTCGCAATGTGGCTCGCATTGCCAAGGGATTTGGCATGGATGTTTACGCATTCGACGAGTTTGTTCCCAAGGAGAAGATAGAGGAGCAGGGCGTACATGGCGTTAACAGCCGCGACGAACTGTTTGAGGTATGCGATGTTGTGTCATTGCACATCCCCGCTACTGCCGAGACTCGCGAGAGCATCAACTATCAGGTTGTCAACCTGATGAAGAAAGGCGGTATAGTTGTTAACACAGCCCGCAAGGAAGTTATCAATGAGGCTGAACTGATTAAGTTGCTCGCTGAACGTGAGGACCTGAAATACATCACCGACATCAAGCCTGACGCTGATGAGGAGTTCCGTAAGTTTGAAGGCCGCTATTTTGCAACACCTAAGAAGATGGGTGCCCAGACTGCTGAGGCTAACATCAATGCAGGTATTGCAGCTGCTAAGCAAATCGTTTCCTACTTCGCAACAGGTGACGAGAAATTCCGCGTGAATAAATAATTAATGAAAAAGGAGGCTCTGCCGACATTCCGTTCATTCGGAGTGTCGCCAGAGCTTTTGTTTAACTACAATAACCCCAAAACCTTAATACTATGGCAACTATCAAACCTTTCCGTGGATTACGCCCTCCAAAGGATCTTGTTGAACAAGTGGAATCAAGACCCTATGACGTCCTCGACTCAGAAGAGGCTCGTGTGGAAGCTGGTGATAATGAGAAGTCTCTCTACCACATCATCAAACCTGAGATCAATTTTGAACCCGGCGTTTCTGAATACGATCCCCGTGTTTACGAGAGCGCAGCTGAGCAGTTCAAGAAATTCCAAGATAAGGGTTGGCTCGTCCAGGACGCAGAAGAGAATTACTATATTTATGCGCAGACCATGAATAATAAGACCCAGTATGGTCTTGTCGTTGGTGCTGCCGTAGACGACTATATGACTGGTGTGATCAAAAAGCATGAGCTCACCCGTCGTGACAAAGAGGAAGACCGCATGAAGCACGTCAGAGTATGCGATGCAAACATGGAGCCTGTCTTCTTTGCTTATCCCGATAATGCCGTTCTCGATGCATTGATCAACAAGTATGCTAAGACCACACCCGAGTACGACTTCATTGCTCCCATTGATGGTTTCCGCCATCAGTTCTGGATAGTGTCTGACAAGAACGATATTAATCTTATTACCGAGGAGTTCCACAAGATGCCCAATTTGTATATTGCCGACGGCCATCACCGTTCAGCAGCTGCAGCTCTTGTTGGAGCAGAAAAGCGCAAACAAAACCCCAACCATAAGGGTGACGAGGAGTACAACTATTTCATGGCAGTTTGCTTCCAAGCCTCTCAGCTTACCATTCTCGACTATAACCGTGTGGTGAAAGACCTCAATGGTATGACAAGCCAGGAATTTCTGAAAGCATTGGAAGATGACTTCGTTGTTGAGAACAAGGGCGCTGAGGATTATAAACCCCAACACCTGCACGAGTTCTCGCTTTACCTCGACCACGAGTGGTATAGCCTGACAGCTCGCGAGGGCAAATACAACCCCAATGATCCTATTGGCATTCTTGACGTCGATATCTCAAGTCGCCTTATCCTCGACAAGTTGATGGGAATAAAGGATTTGAGATCCGATAAGCGCATCGACTTCGTGGGTGGCCTCCGTGGATTGGAGGAGCTCCGTCGTCGCGTCGACAATGGCGAGATGCGTTGGGCATTGGCGCTCTACCCTGTCACCATGAAACAAATCATGGATATTGCCGACAGTGGCAAGATCATGCCTCCCAAGGCCACATGGTTCGAGCCGAAGTTGCGCTCCGGACTGGTAGTACATAAATTGCAATAATGGATTCGTATAAGACAATTGACGAAACAATCATAGGCGAGGGCTACTATACTGAAAAGCGTAGTAAGTTCCTCGCTTATGCTCATCATGTTGAAACAGTAGATCAAGCAAAAAACATCATCGCGGGTTATCGTAAGAAATACTACGACGCCCGCCATTGTTGTTTTGCGTATGTGTTGGGCCCTAACGGCGAAGAGTTCCGCGCCAACGACGATGGTGAGCCGTCGTCTACTGCCGGCAAGCCCATTATGGGGCAAATTACATCGCATGAACTTACCAATATCTTGATTTGCGTCATTCGCTATTATGGAGGCGTAAACCTGGGTACTGGCGGACTTATTGTGGCCTATCGTACGGCAGCTTCCGACGCCATCGATCATAGTAAGATCGTCACGCGGTTGGTGGAAGAACAAGTTGTTTTCCGTTTCACCTACCCTATGATGAATGGCGTTATGGGCATTGTCAAAGACATGCAACCCAAGATTATCTCCCAGACATTTGATAACGACTGTGAAATAGTGTTGTCTATTAGGAAGAGCCAGGCTGAAGAACTTCGAAATCGCCTGAACGGTTTAACCTTTGGTGGGCTATAATTTTCTGCCCTCTATCAATCGTCATTACCTCCTTTTGGTCGGTGGGACTACAACATATCAAGCATAGGCCCCCGTGTCTTATGCTGCCCTCCACTACGCCCTAAGGATGCGATAGGTACGTATAGTCTGTGATGAAAAGGGGGTATAGTCATTTACCTAAAGTTACTGCCCCAAATATCATGGCGGCAATCATTGTGTTGGATAATGATTGTCGCCATCTATATTGCTTTACATTGCGGTTAGGTTTGGGCCAAGCCTCAAAACATCCCCTACTCTGCTTATTTGGATGAACGTAAACAACAAATTTCATCCTTCGTTTTCTCGTCATGGAAAACTCAAGCAAACTTGGGTTATGCTCATCTGGCTAAGCGAAAAAGCACCATATCAAAACACCTTTTCTCGTCATGGCAGTGCATAGGTTATGTCCAGCTCAGCTCATCTGCCTCAACGAAAACATGTCATTATATGGCGCATTGGGCAAATGCTTTATTGCTCCTTGACTTCTGCAGGGTGTTTCTCTTGATAATAGCTCAAGAACAGGCGCAAAGCCTTGTTGGTAGCTATTGCCAAATTGATATCTCGACCAAAATCCTCGGTCAATTTGAATGTGCGCACATCGTCTTTAGAGCCATATCCCAACCAAACAGTACCTACGGGGATGCTTGGGGTTCCACCGCCAGGACCAGCTACACCGGTGGCAGAGATGGCGTAGTCTACGTTCAGGGCTTCGCAAGCACCAATAACCATTTGACGGGCCACTTCCTCACAAACCGCCGTTTGCTCTTCCAACACCTCATGCGAAACATGAAGAATGTTCTCTTTTACCTCGTTGGTGTACGACACGACACCACCCTTAAAATAGTTGGACGCACCAGGTACAGATATGATAGCCTCGGCAATGCGACCGCCCGTGCAACTCTCAGCTGTTCCGAGCGTGTGTCCGTTATCATAAAGAGCCGCCTGAATTTCGCGACTCAAAATCTTTGTTTCTAATTCCATTGGTTCGAATGATTATGGGCAACAAGCTGACGCTTGACTTGCCCCAATGAAAGAAATGATTATTTGAATGTTACTTTGGAGAATGCGGGAGCGTCAATGGGACAGAAGTCTTGATCCTTAAACTTACAGTATCCCACAATGCCAATCATTGCAGCATTGTCGGTGGTGTAACTAAATTTGGGGATGTAGATAGTCCAACCATAACGATCCGCATGGTCGTGGAACGCCTGTCGAAGCACGGAGTTAGCAGAAACACCACCTGCCACAGCAACGTGCTTGATGCCTGTTTGCTTAACGGCCATGCGCAACTTCTTCATTAAGATGTCGACGATTGTATACTCAAGGCTTGCTGCCAGGTCTTCCTTATGATGCTCCACAAAATCGGGATCCTCTGCAACCCACTTACGAAGGTTATAAAGGAAAGATGTCTTCAATCCTGAGAAGCTATAATTTAAACCTGGTATGCTTGGCTCAGAGAACTTGTATGCTTTCGGATTGCCGTTCTTTCCCAGTCGGTCGATGATTGGGCCACCGGGGTAACCAAGTCCCATAACCTTCGAGCACTTGTCGATGGCCTCGCCCGCAGCGTCGTCGATGGTTTGCCCGAGCACCTCCATGTCGTTGTAGGCGTTTACCTTAACGATCTGCGAGTTGCCACCCGACACCAGGAGACAAATGAACGGGAACGGCGGCATGTGCTGGTCGTCGTCACTCTCTTTGATAAAGTGAGCCATGACATGCCCCTGCAAGTGGTTGACATCAATAAGTGGAATGTCCAAGCTTCGCGCAAACCCCTTTGCAAAGCTAACGCCTACGAGCAAAGAACCCATCAATCCGGGGCCACGTGTAAATGCCACAGCTGACAATTGGTCTTTTGTAATGCCTGCCCGTTTGATGGCTTGGTCGACCACCGGCACCACGTTTTGCTGATGGGCTCTGCTGGCCAACTCGGGCACTACGCCACCATAGGCCTTGTGCACTTCTTGTGAAGCCGTTACATTACTCAGCAAAACGCCGTTGCGAAGCACAGCTGCAGAGGTGTCGTCGCAACTGCTTTCAATTCCAAGAATATAAATATCGTTCATACTTACAATCTTATTCATCATCTGGAAAGAATTTCTACACCCGTTTCGGTCATAAGGAACGTGTGTTCCCACTGAGCGCTGGGTTTCTCATCGCCACTTATAACCTCCCAACCATAGGGATCATCGGCGTCGATGTAGACTTTCCATGTGCCCATATTGATCATCGGCTCAATGGTAAACACCATTCCTGGAACCAACAGCATGCCCGTTCCCTTGTGGCCGTAGTGTAGAATTTCGGGAGCCTCATGCATCGACAATCCCACGCCGTGCCCGCAAAGATCGCGCACCACTCCATAGCCATATTTCTCCGCGTGCTTCTGAATGGCATGACCAATATCGCCCACGAAACAATAAGGTTTTGCGGCTTCTGCGCCAATCTCCAAGCACTCCTTTGTTACGCGAACCAATTGCTCTTTCTCGGGAGTGGTCTTTCCGCCGATGATGAACATACGCGATGCGTCGCCATAATATCCATTATAGTCGAGTGTCATGTCTACATTCACGATGTCGCCCACTTGCAACACATCCTCCTTTTTTGGAATGCCGTGGCAAACCACCTCGTTGATACTTGTGCAAACACTCTTTGGAAAACCTTCGTAATTAAGGCACGATGGATGGCAGTTGTTCTCCTCGCAATATTTCATACAGATGTCGTCGATTTCCTGCGTGGTCATGCCCGGATGAATGGCAGCCTCCACAGCGTCGAGGCATCCTGTGTTGAGTTTACCTGCCACGCGAATGCCCTCAATCTGCTCAGGCGTTCTTACCATATCGCGTGTGGGAACAAGTTTTCCCTTGCTTTCCCAATACATGACTTTTTCGTCTAGTTCTGTCAATGGCTGACCGCTAATGGCGTGCCATCTTTTCTTTTTATTTAGCATTTTCTACTAATTTAATATCTTTGTACAAAGTTAATGCATTTAATCTGAATGGCGAAATTGCGAAACAAAAAAATGCGCGGCGTGCCTGTTTAGTGGACCTTTCATTCTTCCCCAACACAACTATGCATCTTGGTTTTCGAAAAGATTCAGCTTATTTTTGCGCGCCTCATCAAGCGACACGATGCGCTGCTGTTCCTGCGCATAATCGTCTCGCAACTGTGTATATTTCTCTTTCAGTTCCTCAGCATACCGTGGCATTTCCTGTTCGTTAAGCATGCGTGCTGCCGCCAACACGTTTTGTGCGGCGTCTTTCATCCAGGCCACCACTCCACCGTAAACAGGAGCTATTTTTAGCGCCACATGAAGTTCCGAAGTTGTTGCTCCACCTATCATGATGGGCACCTGCAATCCCGCCTTGTTGAGTTCCTCGGCCACATGCACCATCTCGTCCAACGAGGGTGTGATGAGTCCACTCAGCCCCACCATGTCGGCATGTTCCTCCTGCACCTTCTTCACGATTTGCTCTGCAGGCACCATCACGCCCATGTCGATTACCTCGTAATTGTTGCACGCCATGATAACTCCCACGATGTTCTTTCCAATGTCGTGTACGTCGCCTTTCACGGTTGCCAACACAATTTTTCCAGCCTTGACAGATCCTTCTTTCTTCTCGGCTTCAATATATGGCTGCAGGATAGCCACAGCTTGCTTCATGGTACGAGCGGTTTTCACCACTTGCGGCAAGAACATTTTTCCTTCTCCAAAGAGTTTTCCCACTTCGTTCATTCCATCCATGAGCGGCATCTCTATGATATTTACGGCGTGCGGAAACTTCTGCAGCGCCTCATGCAAGTCGTGGTCCAAATGTTCGGCCACCCCCTTTCGCAACGCATATTTCAGTCGTTCCTCCACACTTCCCTTGCGCCATTCTTCCTCAGGCGCATTAGTGTTTATGGCTCCCGGCTGACCTTGCGCAGCGGCCTTTCGGGCATCTTGTTCTTCCTTCATGCGTTGCGCGAGCTCGATGAGATCCTCAGCCGCTCCTTTGCGACGATTGAGTACAACATCCTCAATAACAGACAGTTGGTCGGCTGGAATATCGTCGTAAGCCACTTTTGTGGCTGGGTTCACAATGCCAAAATCCATGCCCTCCAGAATGGCGTGATAAAGGAACACGGCATGCATGGCTTCACGAATATAGTTGTTTCCCCTGAACGAGAAACTAAGATTGCTCACGCCACCGCTGACATGCGCTCCCGGAAGGTGTCGCTTAATCCACCCTGTTGCACGGATAAAGTCTACGGCATAGTTGTCGTGCTCCTCCATACCCGTGGCAATGGCCAAGATGTTAGGGTCGAAGATGATGTCCAACGGATTCATTCCCACCTCGTCGACCAACAAGTGGTAGGCGCGTTCGGCAATCTCGATACGCCGTTCATACGACGTGGCCTGTCCCTGTTCATCGAAGCACATCACCACAACGGCCGCGCCAAACCGTTTTATGTCGCGCGCATGCTGCAAGAAAACCTCTTGGCCTTCTTTCAGTGAGATAGAGTTGACAATGCATTTGCCTTGCACACATTTCAGTCCGGCCACGGCAACATCCCAATTCGACGTGTCGATCATGATGGGCACCTTGGCTATGTCGGGCTCCGATGCTATGAGGTTAAGAAACGTCACCATCTCCGTCTTGGCGTCAAGCAATCCGTCGTCCATATTCACGTCGACGACCAACGCTCCGTTCTCCACCTGCTTCCTGGCAATGGTCAGGGCCTCCTCGTAGTTTTTCTCCTTGATGAGTCGCAGAAACTTACGCGATCCAGCCACGTTGCAACGCTCGCCCACATTCACGAAGCGCACTTCCGGCGTTACGTCGAGCAACTCAAGTCCCGAAAGCCACATGGTGTTGGGTCGTGGCTGTGGAACATGCGGCTTCTTTCCCTGTGCCAACAGGTTGTATTGGCGAATAAACTCGTCGTCGGTTCCGCAACATCCTCCCACAATGTTCACCAATCCCTCGTCCATCAGTTCCTCTATCTGTGGCGACATGCTTTCTGCCGTCTCGTCGTAGAGTCCCATAGAATTAGGCAACCCGGCGTTGGGATAAGCCGAAATGTAATAAGGTGCCTTGGCTGCCAGCGAGGCAAGGAAAGGCTTCATTTGCTTGGCTCCAAACGAGCAGTTGAGGCCAACTGAAAAAATATCATACTCGCTGACGCTTGCCAGAAAGGCGTCGAGCGTCTGGCCGCTCAGCGTTCGTCCAGCCAAGTCGCTTACCGTGACGCTCAGCATAATGGGCAATTTTCGTCCTTGTTCGCCCATCACCTTATTGGCGGCGTCAATAGCACATTTAGCGTTCAGCGTGTCGAAGATTGTTTCTATCAAGAGCAGGTCGGCTCCCTCTTCCACCATGGGCGTAATCTGTTCACAATAAGCGTTGTATAGCTCATCGTAGGTCATGTCGCGTGCGGCGGGGTTGCTCACATCCGGACTGAGCGAGCATGTCTTGTTCGTAGGTCCTATTGATCCTGCCACAAAGCGCGGCTTTTCAGGCGTAGAGAACTTGTCGGCCTCCTCACGGGCCATGCGCGTCCCTACCCTCACCATCTCCACGCAGTCGTCCTGCAAATGATAGTCGGCTTGCGAGATGCGTTGTGAGGAGAACGTGTTGGTCTCAATGATGTCGGCGCCCGCTTCGAGATATTTCCTGTGGATTTCGCGAATGACGTCAGGGCGTGTCAGGTTCAACATGTCGTTGTTTCCTTTCATCTGCCCAGGCTTATCCTTATAACGCGTTCCACGGAAATCGGCCTCGGTGAGGTGATAATCCTGTATCATTGTGCCCATGGCACCATCGAGAATCATTATCCTCTTTTTTACAATATCCTGAATAGTCATCATGCTTATGGATTAGAAGTGCTTGATGGCGCGGTCCATCTCACGTCGGTCTTCCTTCTCTTTAAGCGTCTGTCGCTTGTCATACTCCTTCTTTCCTCGCGCCAAGGCTATGTCGAGTTTGGCTCGTCCTTTCTCGTCGATAAACAACAGGACGGGCACAATGGTGAATCCCACGGCCTTTGTGTCTTCCATGAGTCGTCGGATCTCGCGTTTGTTAAGCAGCAATTTTCGGTCTCTCTTGGCTACATGATTGGCGTACGACCCATAGAAATAAGGGCTGACGTTCATGCCTTTTACCCATATCTCGCCGTTGTTGATGAAGCAGAAACTGTCCACCAACGACGCCTTTCCGTTGCGTATCGACTTTATCTCGGTACCTGTCAGCACGATTCCTGCCGTATAGGTGTCGATAAAGTAATACTCGAACGAAGCTTTCTTATTTCTTATTTGTACAGGACTTTTTTTCCTGATTTCCTGTTGCTCTTTGTTCATTTCTCGATGTGTGCAAATTGTTCGGTGTGCTCGTCAACGTAGTGTGCCACGGCCGATGTGAATTCCTCCTCATACTCCACGAACGTGTCGTCGAAGTCGTCGAAGCATGGGAACTGCTCGTAGAGCGCGTCAAACTCCTCCTGTGTGCAATCGGCTTCAATCTCCTCGTGGTAGATGTTGTAGTAGCGATGACATTTGTTGATGAGCTTATAAAGGTCGTGTATTCCCCAGTTGCGCATGGCCCTATCGAATGGGTTCTTAAAGAAGAACGGGCCGTATCCGTTGTGGATGAGTTGTACAAATCCGCCATCCATCACCTCGTCGCGCAAGGCGATATAGGCCAACAGGGTTATTTGGTCGGCGTTGAGATCTTGCATGTTTTCTGCGTTGAGTTCTCCACCGATCGCATGATGTATGGCGTCTGTAAACACTTGGATAAAAGCATCCATTCCTTCTCCTGCAGCCTTTTGCAGGTCTGTATCTTTAACCACTACCGCTTTCATATTCCTTGTTTTGTTTGTTTTGCAAAGATACATCAAAAAGTTGAAAATCAATCATTATGTCGCAAAAACGTTGTAAATGACGGAATTGCAGGAACGCCATGAAACCAAGAAAGGGCGACTGCCTTTCGTAGCAATCACCCTTCCCTATCATGTTTTTTTAGCTCTTATTGAGCCACACACGCATTTACTTCTGGAAATAGCGCTTGTAGAGGCCCATGAAACCAGCAGAGTGGCGAGCCTCGTCGCGTGCCATCTCATGAATGCTATCGTGCAGAGCGTCGAGGTTGTTGGCCTTAGCCAGCTTGGCAGCCTCAAACTTGTCGGCTGTGGCGCCCTTCTCTGCAGCCATGCGCACCTCCACATTGGTCTTGGTGTCGTGCAGGATGCTGCGGCCCAGGAATTCAGCGTAGCGAGCGGCGTGTCCAGCCTCGTCCATGGCGTAGCGCTCAAAAGCGCGGGCAATCTCAGGATAACCCTCACGATCGGCCTGGCGAGCCATAGCCAGATACATGCCCACCTCGGCACACTCGCCAGCGAAGGTAGCGCGGCAATGCTTCAGCAGCTCAGCGGGAACGCCTTCCTCCAAGGCAACGCCCAACTTGTGCTCGGCTGCAAACTCAGGGAGTGTATCCTCTGTCAACTCAGTAAACTTACTGGCGGGAGCGCCACAGATAGGGCACTTCTCAGGAGCGGTCTCACCCTCGTGGATGTATCCGCATACGGTGCAAATAAACTTCTTCTTCATAATGTTTTTGTTTTTGTATGGTAAGTAATCAGTTTCTGCGCGACGCGCAGTCCCTGCATATTCCCTTGTAATAAACTTGAGCCTCGTCGACAATGTGACCATCCACCTTCCTCGGAGCGTCGATTGCGGGCACCTCCTCGTTCATCAGGTCGAACACCTTTCCACACTCGCGGCAGAAGAAATGCACATGTGGGTGAACGTCGCCGTCATAACACACGCGATGGTCGTCGATGGTTATCATCTGTGCTGCACGGTGCTCCGACAGCAACCGAAGCGTGTTGTACACGGTTGTGCGACTCAAGGTCGGAATTTCCCTCACTATTCCCTGAAACACATCCTCCACCGTGGGATGGGTGCGATGGGTTTGCAAGAATTCCATTATCGCCAAGCGTTGCACAGAAGGGCGCAGCCCGCATTCCACTAACCTGTCGTAGGCTTCTTGTCTCATGTCTGTTTGCTCTTTGTTCTATTTTCTTGATTACAGTTGCAAAGATAGTGAATTGTTTTTATATCTCCAAACAATTCTGTAATTATTTCAAGTTAATAATAAAAATAATATTTATTCCCTTCCAACTTCTAATGGGCGCATGGACTATCTATATATAATAAGGTGTAGGTTCCTAACGGTTTGTTTTCGCACACACCGAAGAATCTCCCAAAAGCCTGTTTCTTTCATTTTTTACTGTTTTACGCAAAAAAAGATGTCTTTTTGTAGGTTTTTTGCAAGAAACACTTTATCTTTGCAACCGGAAACAAACAATTAGATAGACAACCCATTGTAAAACTGTCGAGTCGTCGGCATTCTGCAATTCAGGATCGTCACAACAACAACCAATACAACACATTATGAAAGCATCGGAAGTAGTAGAAAGATTGCAACAGGTCTATCCTGGCCAGCCCGAGTACATCCAGGCCGTTAGTCAGGTGCTGGGCACCATCGAGGATGAGTACAACAAGCACCCCGAGTTTGACCGTGAGAACCTCATTGAGCGTTTGTGCATTCCCGACCGTATCATCAAGTTCCGCGTGAACTGGATCGACGACAAAGGCAACGTGCAGACCAACAATGGTTACCGCGTTCAGCACAACAACGCCATTGGCCCGTACAAGGGTGGTCTTCGTTTCCACGCTTCCGTCAACGAGAGCATCCTTAAGTTCTTGGCTTTCGAGCAAACCTTCAAAAACTCGCTCACCACGCTGCCGATGGGTGGCGCCAAGGGTGGTTCCGACTTCTCGCCCCGCGGCAAGTCGACGGGTGAGGTCATGCGTTTCTGCCAGGCCTTCATGCGCGAGCTTTGGCATTATATTGGGCCCGACTGCGATGTTCCCGCTGGCGACATTGGCGTAGGCGGCCGCGAGGTAGGCTACATGTTTGGCCAATATAAGGCTCTAACCCACCAGTTTGTGGGCATCCTCACGGGTAAAGGCCAGGAGTTTGGCGGTTCGCTCATCCGTCCTGAGGCCACAGGCTACGGCAATGTCTACTTCTTGGAGAACATGCTGAAGACACGCGGCATCGACCTCAAGGGTAAGACGGTCCTCGTTTCCGGCGCTGGTAACGTTGCTCAGTACACCCTCGAGAAGTTGCTCCAGTTGGGTGCCAAGCCGCTCACCTGTTCCGATTCGGATGGCTACATCTACGACCCCGACGGCATCGACGAGGAGAAGTTGGCCTACATCATGGAACTAAAGAACGTGGAGCGAGGCCGCATCAAGGAGTATGTAGAGGAATATCCCTCAGCCAAGTATGTGGCAGGCGCCAAGCCTTGGTTTGAGAAGGCCGACATCGCTACACCTTGCGCCACACAGAACGAGATCAATGGCGAGGCGGCCGAGGCGCTGGTGAAGAACGGCGTGATTGCCGTAAGCGAGGGTGCCAACATGCCTTCTACCCCCGAGGCCATCAAGGTGTTCCAAGACGCCAAGATCCTCTATTGCCCGGGCAAGGCCAGCAACGCCGGTGGTGTGGCCGTGTCGGGATTGGAGATGACGCAAAACTCAGAGCGCCTGAAGTGGAGCCGCGAGGAGGTCGACGCCAAGTTGCATAGCATCATGAACGAGATTCACGCCGAATGTGTGAAATATGGCACGCAGCCCGATGGCTACATCAACTATGTGAAGGGTGCCAATGTGGCCGGCTTCCTGAAGGTGGCCAAGGCCATGATGACACAGGGCGTATTCTAACAACAAAACATCAACACAAACACGCAGAGGGTGGTTGGCCACCAATGGCCATCCTCCCCCATTCATCGAAAAGCCGCATTCCATGATCTGGATGCGGCTTTTCGTATATAGGTAGTTGTCTGTTGATGGCCAAGCCTTCAAAGCGCAAGCCGAAACACCTGCTCGAAACAAACGCTAACAAGAATTAAAATCTGATGACCGATTCGGGTTGAAATATACAGTCCGATTGAGGCTGGAAGAAAGAGCCCGCCCCCATCGGAATGTTAGGCAATATGAGGGCACAAAAAAGCCATGCCCCTTTGTGAGACATGGCGATTATTTGTTTTTTTACTTGATGATGCCTTGTTCTACGAAGATCTTCTTCAGCACCTGCACACCCTCCTCCACTTGTTCTTTCGAGTGCGACGCCATCAAGGCGAAGCGAACGAGCGTGTCTTGCGGAGCGCAAGCAGGCGGGATAACGGGGTTGATGAACACACCAGCGTCGAAGGCGAGCTTTGTCACCAAGAACGTCTTGTTGATGTCGCGCACATAGAGCGGGATGATTGGGCTCTCTGTCTCGCCAATCTCAAAGCCCTCCTCGCGGAAACGCTCCAAGGCGTAATGGGTCACGTCCCACAGGTGCTTCAGGCGCTCCGGCTCGTTCTTGATGATGTGAAGAGCCTCAATGGCGGCAGCCGTAGCGGCAGGCGTGTCGCTGGCCGAGAAGATATAGGTGCGTGAGGTGTGGCGCAGATAGTTGATGGTATCCTTGTCGCTGGCGATGAAACCACCGATCGAAGCCATACTCTTTGAGAAGGTACCCATGATGAGGTCCACCTCGTCCGACAGTCCGAAATGGTCGCAAACGCCGCGGCCCTGCTCACCAAACACGCCCAAGCCATGCGCCTCGTCGACCATGATCGAGCAGTTGTACTTATGCTTCAGCTCCACGATGGCGGGCAGATTGCACAGGTCGCCCTCCATAGAGAACACTCCATCGACCACAATGAGCTTCACGGCCTCCTGCGGCAGCTTGGCCAACACGCGCTCCAGGTCGGCCATATCGTTGTGCTTGTAGTGCAGCTGTGTGGCAAAGCTCAAGCGGCGGCCATCAACGATCGATGCGTGGTCGCGGTCGTCGCAGATAAGGTAGTCGCCACGTCCCACCACCGCGGGAATGACACCTGAGTTGACAGAGAAACCAGTAGAGAAGCAGAGGGCGTCCTCCTTGTGCTCAAACTCGGCGAGCTCCTTCTCCAGTTGCACGTGGATGTCGAGCGTTCCGTTCAGGAAACGGCTTCCGGCACATCCTGAGCCATACTTTTCGAGCGCCTTCTTGGCTGCCTCGATCACGCGGTCGTCGCCAGTAAGACCTGTATAAGCGTTGCTTCCAAACATCAAGACCTTATGGCCTCCCATGGTCACAACAGGGCCCTGCTTGCTGGTGATCTCTCTGAAATAAGGATAAACTCCAGCCTCCATAAACTTCTGAGGCTCACGGTAGTTCTTGTATCTTTCTTGTAATTGTCCCATCATTAATAATAGGTGTAGAAAATCTACGAGTTATACATTTAGGCTACAAAGATAATCATTTTTTTTCAGTTGGGTGATAAAAAACAGAGAAATCGTATTTGTAGACTAAAAATAGACGTCAAAAATCGCCTATTCATAAAAAATGCACTAATTTTGCAATATGAAGAAACGCATCCTTTTTATCATCAATCCCATATCGGGCGCTGCCAGCAAGGCGCGCATACCGGAGGCCATCGAAGCGTATCTCGACCACGACCAGTATGAGTACCGCATCGTGGAGACGAAGTATGCCGGTCACGCGGCCTCGATAGCACGCGACGCCAGCGTGGAGGGTGTAGATGTGGTGGTGGCCATCGGCGGCGATGGCACCGTCAACGAGGTGGCGCGGGGCATCGTCCACTCCAACACGGCGCTGGGCATCATTCCTTGTGGGTCGGGCAACGGATTGGCCCGTCACCTGTTGCTGCCGCTCAATGTGCGCAAATGCATTGAGATCATTAACCGTTACGAGGTGCACGAACTCGACTACGGCATCATCAACGAGTATCCGTTCTTCTGCACCTGCGGTGTGGGCTTCGACGCTTTTGTCAGCCAGAAGTTCGCCGAGGCCGGCAAGCGAGGTCCCATCACCTATCTGCAAAAAATACTTGAGGAGGGCACCAAGTACAAGCCCGAGACCTACGAGGTCGACGCCGACGGCATCAGCACCAACTACAAGGCGTTTCTCATCTCCTGCGCCAATGCGTCGCAATACGGCAACAACGCTTATATCGCCCCACAGGCGTCGATGAGCGACGGGCTGATGGATATTGTCATCATGGAGCCTTTCGACATTCTCGAGGCGCCCCAGATAGCCATCGACATGTTTAGCAAGACGCTCGACATGAGTTCCAAGATTAAGAGTTTCCGCACGCGCTACCTCCATATCCATCGCTCCCACCCTGGCGTTATCCACTACGACGGCGAGCCGGTCATGACAGGCGAGGACATCGACGTGCGCATTGAGGAGAATGGCATCAAGATCATCGTCAACCCCGATGGCGACAAGCGCCAACGCCAGCCCAACATGCTGCAAACCACCACTTGTGAGTTGTTTAATGACCTCAGCGCCATCCGCCACGATGTGTTCTCGCAAACGCGAAGGGGTGTGCGACTGGTAAAGCTCATCCAGCGAATGATTGAGCGCAACCTGCCCGGGCTCAACTAACGTGGCTGCTCTGAGTTGAGCCGAGGCGAGAGGTGCCCAATGGTGGACGGTGGGCTTATACCAGCGTTCGTGTTTCTTATCCTGTGGGGAGCCGTGGGCTGCTTTTTATACTTTTGTTGCCGCATGGCCTTTCTCATCATTATTCATCCAAATATCGCAACAATCTATACACCAAACTACATATTTCTTTTCTTTCACGGAAATATTGGGCGCAAATACGCAATTCTCAGCACATTTTTGCAACCACTTGACATTCAGCACATTGTAACCTCCGTTGCATATTCGGCACCCCGCATTTCTTCATTCGCTCTGCGGTTAGGCGTCTTTCACCAGGCGATACATGCCTAACCGCATTGCGATACCTTCCTAACCGCGCTGCGAAAGATGGTTTATCGCACTTCGAAAGATGGTTTATCGCACTTCGAAAGATGCCCTTTCGCCACTCGATACATGCCTAACGCCCATTCGCTGCTCGCATTTTCGATCTTTCCCCTGATAGAAACGGCTTTTTCGGTCGCTAATTTAACCGTAAATCCTACAACCTTTTGGGTTAAAAAACCTGACAGAGGCAATGGCATTATCTACGCTCTGCGCATCATTTTGTTAATCAAAAAAAACGGAAAACATTTGCATCATTTCATTTATTTCATTATTTTTGCAAAAAGCACTAACCATGAAGAACCTTAAAATAATCACCACGTTAATACCGTTAGGTCTTTTGCTATTTGTCCTTACGAACTGCGGAAGAAACTATAGCCGGACCATCGATAGGGCCTATGGTCTGGTCGATACCGACCCCGATAGCGCATTGGCATTGCTCAGCGGCATCAGTAACGAGCGGCTTGGCCACGAAACGGCTCGCTATGCGCTTGTTTATACCATAGCGCAGGACAAAAGCGGATGGGACGTCGACGACGACTCGCTCCTCCGTGTGGCTTATGCGTATTATGACGACAAGCCGGATGACTCGCTGTACGCCAAGTGCCAATACTATATGGGCAAGTATTATATGCTGAACGACAGTAGCGAGAAAGCCATCGATTGTTTTCAGAAATCAATTAAGGCGGCTCAAACGTGTGGCGACCAATATACCCAATGCCTTGGCTTGGAAAAGTTGTCAAAAATCAAAGTCAACTCCGAACCCCTGAAGGCTATAGCGTATGCCAAAGAAGCCGACAGGACTTACGCTTCCATTCGAAACAGGAAAATGTCGAACAGCATTTACTATAAGATGAATGTAAGCCTTACTTATATGTTTGCCGACAGTATGGAGGCTGCGAGAAAATACGGAAACGAAGCTCTTGCAATGGCGGTAACAAGTGGCGATTCCAACACTATTTCCAACACATGCCAAAACCTATCGGTAATCCTAAGAAAAGAGGATAATTATCAGGGGGCTTTGGAAAACGCCATAAAAGCGTGCGAGTTTAATTCTTACGTCGACAATTCAAAGACGCTCAATTTGGCTTGGGCCTATCTCAACACGGGCTCCATAGACCAATGCAAGCGTATCTTGAAGCGTATTGACACGAACGATCCTGCCGAACGGTACCTTATTTATTATTTAAGGCATAGGGCTTCCATGAAAGAGCACAACTACGGAAAGGCTTGTGAGGAAGCCGACTCGGCGTACTTTTACATCGAAAAGATGTATGGCGACCAATTGGTCTACAAAGAAAAATACTACGAGTCGTTTGTGAAAAGCCAATACGAGAAAGGCATAACGGAAGGAAGAGCGCGCTTCTTAACGTGGCTTTTGGTTCTTTTGGCCATTTTGTCGTTTACAATGATAGCCATGATTGTTTATTCGTATAGGCAATACAAAAGTAGGGTTAAAATGAAAATTCAAACCCAGGAGAAGGAAAAGGCGATGAAAGAGAAAATGCATAAGGAAGAAATCAGGCATAAGGAAATTCAGATAACCACCATGCGCCGCTATCTCTTAAAAAAGATCGATACGGCAGAAAAGATCGATAAGATAAGAGGAAATAGAGTAAAGCCTGTTGTGCTTACTGATGAGGACTGGGAAGAAATTCGCTTGTTTGTAGACAATATTGAAGGAGATTTTGTCACGAGGTTGCAACAAAGCTTTCCGTCATTAAGCAATGAGGACATCAAGTTCATGATGTTGTTGAGACTCGGCATGTCGGCAAAGGCTATGGGATTGATCTATGGCATCAGCGAGAAATCAATTCGCCAAAGACTGTTCGTTTATAAGGCCAAGGTGGGCATAGATGGAAGCAACAAAGGCTCACTGAGAGACTTTATAGCAACATTCTGACCTTGTTTTCCGTCGAAATAGACATCCCGTTTTTAAGCAACCGAGTAACACACTGGAAATCAGCAAGATGCAATATGGGTAAAATGAACGAAATAGACATGCAAAATTTGGAGGCAACCGCTAAATCCCCTAACTTTGCAGCGTAATCCCTAAAAAGTATGAAGAAGTTTTATATAGTTATTATGTTATTGATGCTTTGGATACCTTGTAAGGCTAACCAAATTGATATCAAGGCTAAGACCACAACACCTCGTGAAGGTGCAAGGATGCCTTCCGCATTACGGGTTGAAGCAAGTTGCAATGCCGAAACGGTTACCATAAATATTCATAATTATAATGGTGTATTCGTTGTTTACATTTATGATGTGAGTGGTAACATTTTACTTACCGAGCAAGCAGAAATAGCCTCTCATGGCACAATTGCTATAGATGTTTCTTGTTGTCCTCAAGGCGACTATACATTAGCAGTCTCTCTTAATGATAATATCTACGAAGGGAAGCTTCATATCGAAAAAGTTGCATAATAATGTGTTGGAGCGACCATCGTTATCTCTCCTTGTGACAAAGTTCCTAACACTCTCATTGAAGGAAAGGCAACGGATAAGCAGATTAAGGAAGCGTATGACAAAATGCTTGAAGATTGCAAAAAGTAATTAGATCAAGTGGATGGAGCCTACCTACTTGTTAGATAGGCTCCATCTTTAAGTATAAACCAACAACCACGAAAGGATGAAGTTATTTTATATCTTACTTTTAGGAATGCTGCTTCCGTTACCTTGCTGCGCCCAGAAGAAAACCATCGACACAGTTCGCGTGCGGTTTTCTTATGCCATAAAGGGAACATTATCTGAGACTTCTGAATCGCAATATGACGATGAATTGAGTGTGGACATAGGCGACAGCGTGTCTTACTGTTATAGCAGATGGGAGGAGGACAACGATAAGCTGTGGGAAAAAGTGAAAGCCGAAGGTGGCACCGCGAACGACTATCTTGCCCAGCAAGGTCCGTTTAGTCAGTATTTCGAAAGAGACATCAAGCACTACCCCACGAAGGACAAGCAGACGATAATCACTTTTCTGTACAAGTATTTTTTATACGAGGAACCCATCTCCCAATTCGACTGGCAACTCCTTTCTGGAGACACGGTGATCGTTTCCCACCCTTGCAAAAGAGCAAAATGCACCTATCGGGGGCGCACGTGGTACGCGTGGTTCACCTTTGACATCCCAATTCATGACGGCCCCTGGAAACTGCAAGGTTTACCAGGCATGATCCTTGCCGCCAAAGACCAGAAGAACCAGTTCTCGTTTGAATGTATCGAAATTAAGGACAACTTGAACACGCCCATGGAAGTAGACTTTAAGAAAACTATCAAATCCACTCCACAAAAAGTGCAATATTTGCGAATACTGGATGAAAGCAATCCAGAGGCGTTTGATAAGGCGGTGGGACTCAAAGGGATAATTTGGGGAAGTAAACCCAAATCACGGGTGGCCTGCCTCAAAGAATACTATTAAGGTAGGATTTCATCCCACGTTTTCTTGCCACGACATAACCCAAGCAAGCCTTGGCCTCCCTACTTGTTAGACAGGTCCCATCTTTAATCGTAAACCATAACCACGAAACCATGAAGTTATTTTATATCTTACTTTTAGGTATGCTGCTTTCGATTCCATGCTGCGCCCAGAAGAAAACCATCGACACGGTTCGCGTTCGGTTTTCTTACGTCATAAAGGGAACAACAACTGAGTCATCGAAACAGTATGACGATGAATTGAGTGTGGACATAGGCGACAGCGTGTCTTACTGTTATAGCAGATGGGAGGAGGACAACGATAAGCTGTGGGAAAAAGTGAAAGCCGAAGGTGGCACCGCGAACGACTATCTTGCCCAGCAAGGTCCGTTTAGTCAGTATTTCGAAAGAGACATCAAGCACTACCCCACGAAGGACAAGCAGACGATAATCACTTTTCTGTACAAGTATTTTTTATACGAGGAACCCATCTCCCAATTCGACTGGCAACTCCTTTCTGGAGACACGGTGATCGTTTCCCACCCTTGCAAAAGAGCAAAATGCACCTATCGGGGGCGCACGTGGTACGCGTGGTTCACCTTTGACATCCCTATTCATGACGGCCCCTGGAAACTGCAAGGGTTACCGGGCATGATCCTTGCCGCCAAAGACCAGAAAAACCAGTTCTCGTTTGAGTGTATAGAAATTAAGGACAACTTGAACACGCCCATGCAAGTAGACTTTAAGAAAGCAATCAAATCCACTCCGCAGAAAGTGCAAAATTTGCGAAAACTGGAAGAAAGCAATTATGAATCATATAGCAAGGCCGTAGGAATAAAAAGGATAATTCTTGGGTTTAAACCAAAATCACGGGTGGCCTGCCTCAAAGAATACTATTAAGGCGGCGTCAAAAAAAACACAGCAAAACATTTCTTATAAAGGGTTACGGTTGGCCATCTTTCGGCCTCTTTTCGGCTCATAGTGCCATCCTGTTCGGTCTCACAGCCCACTATGCCGCCTCACTCGCTGACGCTATGACCCCAAAAAGAGCTTCGAAAAACCGACAAAGCTAATTGATAGGACACCCCTGAAAAGAACAATCGCATGAAGAAGATATCTGCACTATTCCTTTTGTTGTTTGTCATGATTGCTGTTCAGGCCCAAGAGCTAACAGGATTCGTGAAAGACTCAATGACGCATAAGCCGTTGGATTGTGCGTCGGTAGTGCTCATGGATCGTTCAGGGAACCCGCTGACGTTTATGAACACCAAGGAGAACGGTGGCTTTTCGTTAACAACGCCTAAGGGAACCAACGCGGCAAAGCTCCAGGTGACCTATTTGGGTTACACCCCAAAGAGCGTACCCATTGGCCTATTCAAGAATGGCGAGACCATATATTTGACCCCCAACGCCATAAGCCTCAGGGAAGTGGAGATTAAAAGCAAGCGCCTCCAGCAGAAGAGCGACACGCTTGTTTATTCGGTTGCAGGATTTCGCCACAAGCAAGACCGCAGCATAGCCGACGTAATTGCCAAGATGCCAGGGTTGGCGGTGTCGGAAAAGGGAACCATTACGTACCAAGGAAAGCCCATCAACAACTTTTACATTGAAGGAATGGATCTTCTGGGGAAGAAGTATTCTATGGCTTCCGAAAATCTGTCGGCAAAGAAGGTGAAGAAAGTGGAAGTGTTTCGCAACCATCAGTCGATAAAGGCGCTCAAGGGCATACAGTTTTCCAACCAGGCTGCGATAAACCTGGTGTTGGAAGACGACGCCAAGGAAGTGCTCAACGGAATGGCGGAGATTGGCATGGGAGCCTCTACCCCGAAGGGCATAGGCGAAGACTTTCTGCGGAATACACGAATAATCGCAATGCTGTTTGGCCACAATCACCAGAGCCTTACCATGCATAAATCGAACAATGCCGGAAAGGACATCCAGCACGAGATAAGAGACTTGACCTCCTCGTCGCAACTGGAAAGCGACAACAAAGGTTGGGTGGATAATATTGGGCTTAGTGCTCCCAACATTAGTTTGGGAAGGTATAATTTTAACAATACGCACATAGCCGCAACCAACTGGCTGTTTAAGACAAAGCGCAAGGCGGAACTTCGTCTTCAGGGCACTTATCTCTTTGACAAAACCATTGGTTACAAAAAAGACATTACCACGTTTACAAACATCAATAATCTGCCCATCATGACAGAAGAAACCCATGCCAACTTATATCGCAGGGAGATGGATGTGGAATTGCAGTATAAGGAAAACAAAGACAGCTTGTATGTAAACAATGTGCTGAAAACGTCTATCAACTGGAACGAATCGTTCGCAAACACCATCCTAAATGGCACCAACACCAGGCAAGCGGTGGAGCCTCGCAAGCGACACTTGCGTGACGAGTTTAGCGTTATCAAGAAGTTTAGGAACAATAAAAGTGTGGATGTGAATGCCTCGTTCGACTATCTATACCTTCCGGGTAAACTGTTGACGCTGAGCGACTCTGTGCCCCAGAGCCTAAACGTCAACACCTTATCGTCCTTGATAAGCACACGTTTCAGACATCGTGTTTGGGGCATGTATATATCCTACGACGCACAGATGAAGTATCATCGAGATGATTTCGAACTCAACGACCATGACAAGGTGAGCTATCAGCAAGCAGAGCTCAAGCTGACCCCTCGTATGAGCATGGAAAAAAATGGTTTGCGCTTGTCATGCTCATTGCCCGTCTACGTTTCCTCCTATCGTCTGGGTGGCGCAAAGGAGCATCAGGCGTTCGTTTCACCTTACGTTTCGTTGGGCTACCAATGCAGCGGCTACTTGTCTTTGCTTTTCAACTATTCCCACCAAAAGAGCTGTTATGGTGTTGGCAACTGCTTGCCGTTGGCCTATTACAGAAGCTACGCCACAAGGATCGAGGGCAATGGCAAGCTGTGTTTCATAAGCTACGACAACGTTGACGGCAAGCTCGAGTATTCGAATCCCAACATAGGCTTGTTCTTTAACGCAAGGGGAAGCTACACGCTCATAAACGATGTGCCCTTGTTTGGGTATCGATACGAAAATAACATTTATAGCATAGTGGCGACCCCTCAGAAAGCCAACAACAGGCAGGTTTTGGCGTCGGCCGAACTGAGCAAGGCTTTTGGCTATGGCAAGTTGACGATGACGATAGGCGCAGACGCCATGAGGCACGATTACAAGGCGTGGATTTCTGAGCAGGTAGCCGATGGCCATGTTGACAACTACTCGGCCAAGTTTCAGGTGGCGTTTATACCCACCCCTTGGTTCTCCTTAGAGGGCAAGTCGACCTTCCACGAATCTAAGTACACCAACAAGACGTTTCGGTCGCTTAGCTCGTCGCCTTTGAGATCGTTCAAGCACAACCTCACGATGAATTTCATGCCCGGCAACTTCCTTTTCGCCTGGACCCATGAGCTATACCACAGCAACGACCATAGCGTAAGCCACACCTACTTCTCCGACCTAAAATGCACCTACACGCATAAGCGATACGAAATAAGCTTCATGGCCAACAATATTTTTGGCTCGAAGAAGTATGAGCGCAACATGGTGTACTCGTCGACCATTCAATACACGGTAAACAGCCTACGTCCCAGAGAATTTATGCTGGAGGTTAGCTTCTCGCTCTGACACGGGTTTACCAGATAGAGGGTCTGACAAATGTCAGACGGCCCTATAAGGCATACGAGTCGGAAGTCATCGACCGCAACATGCACAAACTCACCACAAGTTACAACAAGGACTGAGAAAACAAACTGGTGCTCAACGCATCGTGGCGCATCAGCTATGGCAAGAAGCATCAGGCTGCGGAAAAGCACATGAACCTCAACGACACCGACACAGGCATCATCAAACGATGAGAAGAATGGTGAGTAGGGTTAGATGTAATACTCGGCCGAGTCGACCAAGCCTGCCCTCAAGGCATACTTGGTGGCCTCATGGGCATTGTTGACCCCCAACTTCCTGAAGATGTTCTTCCTGTGGGTGTTGATGGTGTGAAAGCTTGAGAAGCGTTTGCTGGCTATCTCCTTTGTGGTCAGTCCGAGCGCTATATCCTTGAGCACCTCCGTCTCGGTCTTGGTTAGGTTCACCTCCTCGCGATGGTCGGGCTCGGGCGACAGGAGGAGCTCCGCCATGTGTTGGCAGATGAAGCGCCGGTGGCCAAGTGTAGCGTTGATGGCCGCCCTAATCTCTCCGAGCGACGAGTCTTTGAGAAGGAGGCCATACTGGCTTCCTTCCGCAATGACCACCCGCACGAAGTCGAGACTGAGCTCTTCGCTAAACAGCAACCATTGCACAAGCCTAAAGCGCTGGCTGAGAATGAAGAGTTCCTCGGGACCATCCAAATCAAACAAGGTATAGTCCAATATCACGACGCCCTCTGGCTTCTCAGCCAACGCTTGTATGAGCGCTGCCTTATCGTCGGCATACGTAATGTCTACGTCAGCAAAACCAGCAAGGACATACATGAGGCCGGCACGCGTAATGTCTTGTCGGTCGGCCAATATCACGTTTCTTGTCGTTGCCATTTGCTTTTTGGCTTAGAAGGTCAGACGAAGCATAAAACGGATGCCGTTGCGCTTGCTGGTAGGCAGGTAGGTGTAGTTGCAACGATGCACATACTCCACATGCAGAATCTTGAAGATGTTATGGATACCGGCTACCCACTCCACGTAGGGGCGCTTGGGGTCCATGACATAGCAACCCTCTGGGAAGGCCATCAGCACGCCATCGCCCGCGTTTTGCGCCAGGAGCGGGTTGTTCTTGTCGGTAAGGTTTCCCCACAGGCATTTCACGCCAATATACTCGCGCCACTTCAGCTTCTTGAGCAAAGGTATACGGTTGAAGATCTTTCCGTTGAGGTCCCAACTGGCGTCGAGGCTGGCGTATCGGTCGTTGAGAAACTCCATGTTGTTGATCAAGTTGAACGTCTCGTCCTCAACGATGTAGCTCAGGTTGGCAGCCGGCATGATGAGCAACGGATAGGGCACCTTGTTCCATTGGGCGCCCGCCTTGAGGTAGACGTCGATCTTTCCCCAACTCTTCATCCAGAAGCGCTTGTAGATGGCAGCCTCGGTGAAGTTGTAGTTGTAGTCGCCACCCAGGAAGTTCTTCAAGCCGAGCGTGTGGCCGAGCGTAAAGACCGGAGCGTCGAGGTTGATGGGCAGACGGCGCTGTTTGGTATTTATGTAGGTGCGGCCAGGAGCCAACTGGAACTGCAAGCTCAACTCCGTGGTGCGAATCTTGCCATTGTGCAGCAAGTCGCCCGCCTTCACATTGTCGGGTACCACAAAGTCGGTTCCGCTATTCAGGGGGTTGAAGGCCAGCATGCCCGCGGCCTCGTTCTCCTCAGCCTTAATGCCCAGCGTGGTCTTCAGGCCCCACTCCTGCTCATACTCGAACTGCAGTTGCTGGCGGTTGTAGAACATCATCTTGTCGACCTTGGTCCACTTGAATGCGGTAAACACATTATCCTTATCGGTATGGACAAACTTATCGGAGGGCGACATGATGTCATAGGTAGACGTGAGCGTCAACGTGCGTTTCGGGAACTCTCGTGGCAGATAGTCCTTCTTGTTGAACGAATAGGTCACCTCACCTTTATAATAGTTTTTCTTGGAGTGCCATCCGCGCGCATAATAGCCCGAGAAGAACCAATGCTTGTTGAGGTTGGCCGTCGACTGTCCGCTGATACGTGTGCGGTAGCCGTCGATGAAGTTTTTCGAGATGATGGTGTTGATCGGACCGATGTCGAACTTGCTGGGGTGGTTCTCGTCGCCCGTCTCCACAAAGTTTTCTATCAAGGCCTTGGCACCAAAGATGATATACTTAAAGCCCCTGATTTGTTCCAACCGATGGATGAAGGCGTCCATGGAACTCTCCGACTTGGTTAGCTCCACCGATCGATACTGGTTCCAGAAGTTCTCGTCGCGCATCAGCGCGTTGGCCTCCCGTTTCTCCTTCGCCTTTCCCTTGAAGAGCACCTTGGGCAATTCGTCGAAGGCATAGTCGGTAAGACGCGTGGTGCGTATGACCACCGCTTTGGTGAGAAACTTCATGAGCGACATCTCAACAATCATGTCGTCGACGCTCAGGGCCCATTCGCCATTGGGCAAGCGGGTGTACTCTTGCTTGATCTGCAAGTTATCCACAAAGTTGACGTCACTCCGCTTGGGAATGGTGAGGTTGCACTTCTTCACATGAAGCGTGGAATCGGCCAAGATGTAGAGTTCGCCCCTAAATCCGAAATCCTGCTGGTTGTTGGGCATGAACTCCAAATGGTAGCAGAGGTCGCGGTCCACATACACCGTGTCTTGGATGTAATAGCGGTAAAAGGCTATGGCATCTTTTCCGATGGGCGACGTGAAGGGATATTGCAACAGTCGCACCTGGTCGTCGTAGATGTCGACATCGGTAAATACATCCTTTGTGGCCACCGTGATGATGTCGCCCGTCTGGATGAGTTGGCTGATGCCTTGCGAGTTTTCACCCTGTATGATGTCTTTCTCCGTTCTGGGATTTTTTCGGAAGATATGCTGCGATACGGTCTCGTCGACAATGAGCGGCAGGATGAGTTTGTTGTTGTATGGGCACATCTCCACCTGGTCGAGCATCCACTTGTGCTTACCAATGAAGCCCGAGTCGATGTCGGCTCCCGAGATGTCGTTGAGGGCCGTGGTCAGCTTCTGGTACTTCGTGTATTGGTAGTAGTCGTGGTTTTGCAGGTTGGTGCGTTTCTTTGCCGCAATGACCCTACGCATCAGCTCCACGGCAGGGTTGTCTTTTCGCGAGTAGCGGTTGCGTTTCTTCTTCACCACAAACTCGCTCAGCATCCTCGTGTCGGGACTCAACTTCACGTCGAGCTTCGATGGCGTGTTGGCGTTCACCACAATGGTCTTCGACTTGTAGCCCACGGCCGAGAACACCAGTTTCCATCCATTATGACGTGCAATGGTGTACTCGCCATAAGCGTTTCCGCTCACGGCCACCTGATGGTCTTTATACGACGCGCTGGGGTATAAGATGGTGTCGCCCGACTGTGCGTCGATTACCACGCCACTAATCTGTGCCTTGACGCTTATCGCAAGCACCAGGAGCAATAGCATGGAGAAAATCCTGAACCTATTCATAGTAATCTATTGAGAATAAACTTGTTAAGGGGTTCTACCCCATTATCCTTCTATGAGCTGTGCGAGGTCGGTAATGACCTTGTCGGGAATCGACTCGTCGTAGGTAGCGTCGGTCCATCCCTCGCCCTTGAACCATGCGGCCTTGCACCCCGCCTTGATGGCGGGCTCTATGTCCTTGTAGAAGCTGTCGCCCACCACCATCACCTCCTCGGGCTTCAGGCCCAGCTTTTCCACGCCCAGGGCGAAGATGCGGTGGTCGGGCTTTCGAATACCCACCACGGCCGACTCCACCACGTCCTGGAACAGATGGTCGAGGCCAAACTCCACCAACACCTCGTGGATGTTGCCGTAGAAATTGCTTACCAGGACCATGGGGTACGTTTGGTGCAACTGCTCCAGCACCTCACGGCTATGGCGTGTGGTTTCCTTCACCTGGGCATAGAGCTCGTTGAGCACGGCCTCGTGCTTCTCGTTGAACATGGCCTCGTCGGCGCCCCAAAAGCCGTTCTGGCACAAATATTCCATCTCCAGGCGAAGCTTTACGCTCAGCGTGGTGTGGAAATTGTAATGCGGCTGGATGATGGGGTTTCGGCCCAACGTGCGCTCCGCATAGACATAAGCGTCGCGAAACTGCTCCTCCGTAACGGGCACCTGATGCTTTTGGTAAGCGCGCCACAGCAGTTTTCCCCAGTGGCAACCCGCTGTGTCGAGCGTGCCTCCATAATCGAAAATATATCCTTTAATCATTTGAGGTTTCTTTTTATTTGTAATATCTCACAAAAACAAGGCGTTGCTCCCATTACGCGTTGAGCGCAGCCAATTTCTTGGTCATCTGTTGGCAGAGCGTCTCGTGGCGCTTGTGCATGCAAATATAGAGGATGTTAAGAACCACGATCTCGAAGAAGAAGAAAATCCACGGTCCCACCACGTCGTTGGTAAGGCTACCCGCTATGCAAGCGAGATAAATGGTGATGGCCCTACTGTTGAAGGTGAGCAGATTGGTGAAGGGCATGAGTGGCCGGCTGCCCTTGAGAAACTCCTGACGGATGGGCTCAAGCTGCTCCTTGTTGTGCTTGAGGCAAGCCTTGTTCCACGCCTCGAAGAACGATTGGAAGGCGGCCGTGCGCTTCTCCTGACTCTTACAATAGTTGGCGTAGAAATAATAATAGAGTTTCTCAAACCAGTTTTTCATCGGCAGGCTCTCAAACTTGGCTCTTTGCTGCACATAATTGTCGAGCTCCGATCCGCTCTTTCCTTTCAGGAAGAAGAGGTGTATTTGGCGATAATAGTCGGCCAACGAACTTTGTGGTGAGTGGCACAGCACGCCAGCGATAAAGGCCAAGGCCCAGATCCAGAAGCTCCAAGCGATGTCGGTTCCCGGAATGGTTTGGCCCATGAGGCGCGTGGCAATGCCTACATAGATGCAGAAGAACCACACATCGCCCGAGAAACCGTCCAACACGCGGCCCAAGAGCGTCTTCTTGCCCGTGAGGCGCGCCATCTGCCCGTCGGTGGAGTCGCAGAAGTTGGCCAGCATGAGCAGGGCCACACCCATCAGGTTGTGCTGCAAATCGGTTTGGGCGAACATCCATCCGGCACCCGCCCCGAGAAATATCGACAAGATGGTAATGGCGTTGGGATGAACGCCCATCTTGTTCCACATCAGCGCAAACACCAATCCGATGGGACGGGTGAAATGCACATCCAACCACTCTTCTGTATCTTCCGACTTAAAGGAAGCCTGTAATAACTCTTTAAAAGTTGCCATTCAAATCTATGAAAAAATCTATTCTGTAAAAAATCTATTGTCTTATCTCCTTGCCTTGGCCACGCATTGGGCTATGGCCATGGCCGCCTCTTCCCTACAACGCGAGAAGCTGGGCCAATCGTTGAAGTCGATGATGTAGAACCGGCCATGCTCGTCGATGATGGCGTCGCCGCCAAACACCTCCACACCCACCAACTGGCTCAGGCGAACCACCTCTTGGTGTAGCCTTTCGGCCTCGAAGGCATAATGGTGTGCCACACCGTTGCGCTTCTCGTCGCCAAACTTCGAGATGCCGTCGTCGCTGGGATAGAAAAATTGGAAGAACGCTGTTCCCACGCCATAAAACTTCACCAGGTCGCCTGGCACGTGGGCGCTCACCACCATGTCGGTCACGCCGCGCTTGCGAAACGCCTCCTTCGCTGCGTTAAGCGCCGTAAGGTCTTCGCAAAACACCACATCGGCCTTCGACTGCGCCGCGGCGTCGCCCCGCTTCAACCAATAGCCGTGGCTGCCCACGAGGGGCGGCATGGGCACGTGGTGAAGGCGCATCAGCTGGTCGAGCTCGGTACGGCGGCAACGGAGCACCCCTTGGGCGCCATTCACCACCAGGCTGCCGCCGCTCTCCTTGTCGCGCAAGAGGTCCAGCGTGGTTTCCTCACGAGCCATCGACAGGTAGACGTCGGCCTCCATAGGCCGCTCCACCCATTGGCGCTCATCCACCATCGCAATGTCGTCGGCCAGGCCCAAAAGCTCGCGCAAGCGTTCGCTGGCCCGCCTCAGTATGGCCCTGTCGTTCTCCACCGCGTTGGGCGAGAACCTATCGTCGCGCCGAATAGCCAAATATCTCATTGCTTCAATACCCTTTGTCTTTCATCCCATAGCCTTAGGCTTTCTCATCGAGTAACGCCTCGGCTTTCTCTATGTCGCTGGCATGGTCGATGTCGAGCACCTTCGAGAAGGCAAAGGCCTTGAGCTTACGACCGTCGCGCACCAGGCCGCGCTGGAAATTGCGCATGCGGCTCTCGCCACGTTCCATACAGTCGTCGAGCGTTTCGAGGGCGGAGGGGGCCAAGCCGTATATGCCGCCCGAGATATAGGTGCATTGTGTGTCGTTGGCATCGTAGAAGCCCGTCACGTTCATGGCTTCGTCGGTGCCCACATACAAGGGTTTCTCGTCGTCGATATAATTGGTTACGCCCATCAAGCCGTCGCCACCTTCGGCCAGCACTTCCTTGAACGCCTTGACATATTGGCAAAACTCTTGTTCGCGGAAGATGGTGTCGACGGTGGTGAGCACAAACGGTGAGCCGGCAAGCAACTCACGCAGTTGGAAAAAAGAATGCATGGAACTGGGTGTGCTGCGCACCTTGAACTGCAAGGGCACGGGTTGGCCACGCAACCCATCCTCCTCGAGCTCCAGCAGGTGGCGGCTCACGATAGTGGTCTTGTCGTTGCAGATAACAACAATCTCCTCGGCGTTGTTCTTCATAAACACCCTGATAAGGCGGTCTATAAGGTGCTCGCCATGCACTTTGACCATTGGCTTGGGTGCGTTGATGCCCTCAGCGGCCAGACGCGATCCTTCACCAGCGGCAATAATAGCAAATTTCATTGTATAACGATTCTTTTATAAGATGATGTGCAAAGTTACTGATAATCGCTGACAAACGGATGTTTTTTGACGATTATTTAGTTTTCTACACATAACAAAAGAGTCGTCGCAAGTACTTGGCCTACTTAGCGCCCTTAACCTCCTTCACCAGCACCTTGCAGAGGTTGCGCTGCAACACGTGGGCGTCGAGCACCGACATCTCGCTGTCCATGATGGCGAAGGCCAACAGGTGACCGTTGGGCGCCTCACAATAGCCGGCCAGGGTGCTGATGCCGTAGGGGTGCGAGAGGGTACCTGTCTTCACGCGCAACTTGCCTCGCAGCTCGGGGCCCGACAGCAAGCGGCAGGCGGTGCCGTCGACACCTGCCACCGACAGGTGTTTCCACAACCTGTTGAAGATGGCCTTGTCGGCGTAGCCATACCTGAGGATGTCGACCAGCGACTGGGCCGAAAGGCGGTTATAGCGGCACAGGCCGCAACCATCGTGTACGACAATCTTGGGATTGTTCTCGTGAATGGTTTGTTTCAAAAATTTGTTCAGATAAGCCACACCCACCTTTTGGGCCGAGTCGTTGGCGTTGAGGTGTTGGCCAATGGTGTAGAGCATGGCGGTGGCCCGGGTGTTGGAACTGTTCTTCCACATGCGTTCCACCACGCGGTCGATGGTTCTGATGGACCGGGCCACACGGTGGGCGCCACGTGGCGTTTTGCCTGTTACCACTTGGTCGGCCTTCACCTTGATGCCCTGGGCCTTGCACGCCGCAACGAGCGCATTGCCAATGCGGGTGGAGCCTTGGTAGAGCAGGCCATACTTCGACCGCTCAAGGTCCCACGGATACCAATGCACCTCAGCCTGCACGGGCTCGTTGAGCAACAGGTCGAGGATGATGTTTCCGTCAAGTTCTTTCACACCATTTTTCCGCAGCATCCTCGCCATAAACTTCAGGTCGTCGGGCGTGAAGTTGGGGTCGGCGCTGCCCTTGAGGATGATGCTTCCGCGCAGCAGTCCATCGGCCATGCGCCCCTTGATGAAAAGCGAGGTCTCATAGTTGTAATGGGTGCCGAGCAGATGGTAGCCCGCCACCCCCGACAGCAACTTCATGCACGAGGCCGAGGGGATGGGGGCGTTTTCCTGGAAGGCATAAACGGGCTTGTCGGCGGTGAGGTCGTAGACGCACAGGCCAAAGCGGCCTGCCACACGTGGCTTGTGGGCAAACTCGTCCAAGCGTTGCTTGAGGTTGGCGTCGACGGGAATGCCCGTATCGGCTTTCTTGGCGGGCGCCACGGCGTCTTTCGTGTCTTTTCCGCCACAGCCCACCAAAGCGGCCACGGCCAATAACGACGACAATATGATCAGGGGGAAACGGAAACTTCTCGGGTTTGATTTCATTTCGTATAAAAACAGATTGTGGCAACGCGCTGACATCAAAGAACTTACCGAACCCTCGCAGCTCGGCCGTCCCCATTAGGCACCCATCGCCATTCCAAACAAATTATTATTTCTTGCAAAAATAGCTTTTTTCCCGCTAACCTGCAAATGTTTCGGTCGTTTTTAGTAACTTTGCCCGTAAATAAAAAATACAGAAAACCACAAATAAATGAAATCATTCATCGCAGTAATCACGGGGTGCCTATTGGTTTTGGGCACCTCCTCAGCCAACGCTATGACAACGAAAGAGAAAACCATCGACCTGAAGTTCATTGAGACCAGCGACGTGCACGGTAGCTTCTTCCCCTACGACTTCATCAACCGCAAGCCCAAGGCTGGGTCGCTGGCTCGTGTGGCCACATACGTCAACCAGTTGCGCAGCCAGCATGGCGAGAACGTCATCTTGCTCGACAATGGCGACATTCTCCAGGGCCAACCCGTAAACTATTATTCCAACTATGTGGACACGACCAGCGCCAACATCGCGGCACAGGTCGTCAACTACCTACGCTACGACGCGCAGACCATTGGCAACCACGACGTGGAGACGGGCCATCGGGTCTACGACAAATGGGTGAGCGCCACCCACTGCCCCATCCTGGGCGCCAACGTCATCGACACCAAGACCAACAAGCCCTACCTCAAGCCCTACACCATCCTGAAGCGTGGCGGCGCGCGCATCGCCATCATCGGCCTGCTCACGCCCGCCATCCCCAACTGGTTGGGCGAGAACCTGTGGAGCGGGCTCCGCTTCGAGGAGATGGTGAGCTCGGCGCGCCAATGGATGCGCGTGGTGAAGGAGCAGGAGAAGGCCGACATCGTCATCGGACTGTTCCACTCGGGCAAGGACGGCGGCATTACGACGCCCCACTACAAGGAGGATGCGGCGCTGGCCGTGGCGCGAGAGGTGCCGGGCTTCGACGTGGTGTTCTTCGGTCACGACCACACGCGCTACGCCGACGCGGTAACCAACAGCGAGGGCAAACTGGTGGCGTGCCTCGACCCTGCCAACAACGCCATGTCGGTGGCGCAGGCCGACCTGCAACTGGTGAAGAAGAAGGGGCGCTGGTGCGTCAAGGAGAGCCAATGGAAGCTCGTGGATGTGGCCGACCTGCCTGTCGACAACGACTTTGTGGACCATTTCAGCGCGTTCAACGAGACGGTCAAGGCGTATGCCGACCGTGTGATTGGCACCTTCGAGAACACCATCTCCACGCGCGACAGCTATTTTGGCAACTCGGCCTTCAACGACCTCATCCTCAACCTCGAGCTGAGCATCACCAAGGCCGACGTGGCGTTCAACGCGCCTGTATCGTTTGACGTGGCCATCAAGAAGGGACCGGTGCGCGTGGCCGACATGTTCAACCTCTATAAATATGAGAACCAGCTCTTCGTGATGCGCCTCACGGGCAAGGAGATACGCAAGGCGCTCGAGATGAGCTACGACCTCTGGGTAAACACCATGACCTCGCCCGACGACCACCTGCTGCTGCTCGACAGCCAGACGCGTGGCGACCAGCAACGCTTGGGCTTCAAGAACTTCTCGTTCAACTTCGACTCGGCAGCGGGCATCGACTATGAGGTGGATGTTACCAAGCCCAACGGCCAGAAGGTGAAGGTGCTGAAGATGAGCAACGGCGAGCCGTTCGACGAGAACAAATATTATAAGGTGGCGGTAAACAGCTATCGCGCCAACGGTGGCGGCGAACTGCTCACGCGCGGCGCTGGCATTGCCAAGGACGACCTGGACGACCGCATTGTGTGGCGCTCGGAGTATGACCTGCGCCATTATCTCATGGAGGAAATCAAGCGATTGGGCACACTCAACCCGCAGCCCAACACCAACTGGCGCTTCGTGCCTGAGCAATGGACGCAGGAGGCGGCCAAGCGCGACAGACAGTTGTTGTTCCACGATTAAGTCCAAATCGGGCATAAGACCGAAAAGGGGGAAATGGTAGGATATTATTGTTTCTTTCCGAAATGGGTTTAGAAAAAGCAAGAAAAGGCTATATGAAAAGGTATTATTTCATCTTCTCCAAAAACAACATCCTGCTGGAGCAACAGCCCAACGGGACGTTCACCATTCCATGCGCCGAGGAGGTGCCCATCGGCATCCATCCGTGGACGCACGTGCTCAACATATCGCCCATGGACGACGGCACGGAGGTGAAGGCGCTGATGGTCGACGACCCGAAGAGCATAGAGGCCACCGATGACCAGCTGCGCAAGGATGGATGGGTGTTCAAGTCGCTCCGCGAGTCGTTCTACCACCTGCCCGAGCCGCTCTACCTCAAGGCGGGTAAGTGTGAGGAGCTGCTCTACTGGGACCACAACACGCAATTCTGTGGTGTGTGCGGAGCGCCCATGAAGATGTCGACCGACATCTCCAAGCGCTGCACGCAATGTGGCAAGGAGGTGTGGCCCCAACTGGCCACGGCCGTCATCGTGCTCATCCGGAGGGGCGACGAGGTGCTGCTGGTGCACGCCCGCAACTTCGTGTCGGACTTCTACGGGCTCGTGGCGGGATTTGTGGAGACGGGCGAGACGCTCGAGGAGGCGGTGCGCCGCGAGGTGATGGAGGAAACAGGGCTGACCATCAAAAACCTCACTTACTTCGGGTCGCAGCCTTGGCCCTACCCTTGCGGACTCATGGTGGGCTATATGGCCGACTACGACGAGGGCGCCATACACCTGCAACGGTCCGAACTGTCGAAGGGCAACTGGTTTCGCTACGACCAGATGCCACGCATACCCCAAAAGTTATCTATCGCCCGTCGGCTCATCGACGCATGGCTCAAGAGCCACGGGGTGACATCATCGCAAGAATAACCTTTTCTGGCCAATAACACAAGCAGGGCGCGCCATAACGGTGCGCCCTGTTTGCGTAATGGGTTGAATGCGACATGTGGAACCACCTTATTGTAACATGTAACATGTAACAATGTAACGTTTTCGTTGAGCCGGCTGGGCAGCGCAAGGCTATTGGCTGTTGGCCACCTCTTCTATTATGTGTCGGATGGCTTCGGGATGGTCGGGACGGGGAGCCACGGTTGGCAGTAGGTTGCCGTTGGGGGCCACGATCTTGTAGGTGGGATAGCCAGCCACACCGATATAGCGCTCGAGGGCACTCTGCTGCTTTTCGGGCAGGTTATAATGGATGCTGTTCTCGCCTGTGAGGTGGAATTGGGCAATGGCGGTCTTCCACGCCTGCTCGTTGCTGTGGTTTACCAGATAGAGGTAAACGATGTTGAGGTCCTTGAGTTGTTGCTTCATCTTCGGCACATGGGTCATCATCTCCTTGCATGGGGCGCACCACGTTCCCCACACGTCGAGGTAGATGAAGCGTCCACGATAGGGCTCCACGATCTTTCTGAAAATTTCCTCACCGTCGGTCAGGTCGGCCAACGGTCGAGGGTCGGGCGTAACGATGGCTTCCGCAGCCTTGCGGGCGGCCACAAGCTGGTCGTTGGTTTTGAGCACAGCGCCGAGGAGATAAGGCTGCCGCACGTTCTCGCGTAGCATTCTCATTTCGTTGTCGTCGAGTGGCGCCACTTTCTCCTTGAGCCTTTTTTCGATCAGGCGGGCCACGGCAATCTCCCGAAGCGTGGGTGGCAGATCAAGAAGTGAGTCGAGCGCCTGTATCTGCCTTTGTTTGTAATAGAGCGAGATCTCGCTGAACAGTTCGGGCCTACTTTCAAACAGGGCTTGCAGGGTGTCGGTGAGGTAAAAGCCCTCCATCCAAACGCCCGCCGAATCAAGCAGTTGCAACGAGGGCACGTCGATGGCGGCCTCTGCGGGCATCTCACTTTCGATGAGCCGCTTTTCCTCTTCAGACAGCCAGCACCCTCCCTCGCTGGCTTTCTTCAAGATGCCTTGCAGGAAGGGCACGCCGCTACCTATCGCACAATGTTTCTGGATGGCTGCCGCACAGAGGTCGTCTAAAAAACGGCCGTAGCGTTTCTGCACCATGAAGGGAGCGTCGAAATGGAACAAGCGGCGTCGCTTGGCCTCGCCTATGATCTCCTCGCGCTTCACCTTGCCACGGTTGAAACGCAACTGTCCCAAATCGTAAGCGAAGAACGACCTCGACATGCTTTCCGTGTAGTCCTTGTAACGCTTGGAGAGCAACGGGTGGCGCGAGAGGATGGAGTCGCGGCAATGGGCGAACGCTTGGAGCTCCTTGTCGTAGGCGCTGATAAACTGCGGGAAGTGCATGGCCTTACGCGCATCATAATCCATGTCGTAGCCATACAAGGGATGATTGAGAAACTCGTTGACCATGCGAGCCGATTTTCCCATGACGTAAATACGCCCCTCCACGTCGTCGACGAAGAACAGCATCTTTTCGCCGGGTGCGATGACGTAGGGAATCCATATCCAGTTGTTGAGGCGATAGATCGCGGGAGTGGCTTGGGTGACCATCATCGAGCCCGTTTGGCCAACAAGGGGTATTTGCGCCTCGTATCGACCAAGCGAGTCGCTAAGGGATGCGTAGCTTTGCAGCACGTCGTCCACCATACTGCCAAAGTTTGTGGTAACGTCGATGCCCGCCTTGCCACTTCGGTGCGCCACGCGCAGGGTTGCCTGCTGCTCCTTGTCAAGGATCGTTGCGTCAAAGGGCGTGTCGTCTGCCACGGGATAGTCGGGCAGGAACCGGGTGGTCAGCACCGATATCTTGTGCTTCACCCCATCAATGGCCACGGAGCCCTTCTTCAGTCGTATCTCCTTATGCTGCTTGTCGTGGGTAAGCACCAAGCGCCCCTTTCCCACCTCGGCATAGCTCCAATAGTCGCAGTCGTAGATGGCGTACTCGTCGAACAGTCCGATGAGCCATTCGCCCGTCGCCTCGTCCCTCAGACAGAGGTTTAGGCCCGATCTCTGTTGTGCCTGTGCCGCCACCACAATGAGGGCGAGCAGGAGGGTGAGGAGAATTTTCTTTTTCATAGTTTTCTACTTGATCTTTATTCCGAGAACATAATAATGTGGAATGAATTCGAGAATGTCCGACGAGAAATCGAGCTTGATTTCGTTGTCGCCACAAAAGCGGAAGGAACCTCCATCTTCGTCGTACCAATATGAGCCATACATAACGAGCGGAATCATCTCCCCTTTCTTGAAGGATGTTGCCTGTTCAAAAGGTCGCGACTCATAGACAAAATGCTTTTTGCCAGGCATTTGGGGAACAAATATCGGTTTCAGCTTAAACCGACCGCCAAACTCCCGATCTTCGCTGAAACGGAAGAGGTAGTTGGCCGTAGAATCGCTACTGGATGGCACAATACCAATGACAAGTTTCTTGCCAAGACTCATGTTGACGTCGAAGTTGAATGCCTTCTTCGGCTCTTCGCCTTTTGCATATTCCATGACAACAACCTCGACCTCTGCGCCTTTCATTTTCTTCGTATCGAAGCTATATACCCTATAGCCCTGGGCGTTAAGCAACGGCAGATAGTCGCTAAACGATGGTTGACTCATTTTAATTTTCTGCGCCTGTGCCGCCACCACAATGAGGGCGAGCAGGATGGTGAGGAGGATTTTCTTTTTCATATAGGTTGGGAGTTAGAGGGTTTCTTGTGGGGAGCGGCGGAGGCTGTTACAACGACAAGCCAACCGCTTGAGGGTGCGTGCCGTGGGGATGAAACCACAATGGCTTGCTGGCCTGATTATTTAGTTGAAGGCGGATTGGCAAACCGGATGCGGGCATAGTCGAAGCCCATGGCCTTCAGCAGATTGTCGAACTGTGTGGAGGCGTTCTGCTGGGCGCTGCGAATGTTGGAGGGCGTTAGGCACCGCCGCCTCATCGCCAGCTGTGCACGACGTGTGAGGGCAGCCTTGTCGGCCTCGCTCCACTTGCCTTCCTCGTAGAAGGTCTTGGTTCGCGCTTCGTCAAGAAAATTATCGTCCAATAAGCGTATGGCGGGAAGCAACACGTCGACCGTGTCGTGGTCCATCGTGATCCATCCATCGGCCGTCTGGCTCAGGTCGACACCCAACCGCAAGGTGCCGTAATAAATGCGCGACAACTCATCGTCGCCAAAGAACCCATGGCGCACCGTGTCGACCATCTCCTCGTCGGCCACAGAGAGAAACTCCCATTGGCCGATGCCCCTGATGCGCTCCACCTGGGTGGGGGTGACGCCGATGCGCTGCGTGTGGCCCACCTCCACGCTGCTGCCCTTCATCTGGTGCGACAGGTAAGCCACCACACCCACGATGGCCAACACGCAAACGGCCACAAGCACGAGCTTGGCTACAAGCGCCCTGCTGATCTGCTGTAAGAATTGCTTCATGGTTCCACTGTCTTAATGAGGTTAGGTATATCGCTGATGGTGAAGCGCTTACGAAACGTAACGGTGATGTTCTCGGGCCGATAGCCCAACGCCTCCACGATGGGCACCAACTGGCGTGCGGCGTTTTGGCGCGCGTTCTCTATGATGCCCAGGCGGGGTATCGACTTGATGATGTCGTCGCGCCCCTGCCGCTGGATCTGCGTCACCTCCTCGTCGGTGAACCTACTGCGGAACAGCGACACCTTCTCCCTCACGCCCTCATGGTCGATCTGCGTGGCCGTGAGCGTCACCTCAGGGTCGGGCAGCACAATCTCCACCTTGTCGCCACGCACCCGCACATTGGCTTCCGAGAACTCGCTGAAGTCGACATACGCCTTCACGCTGGCCTTCACGGGGATGGCTATGCGCCGCTTTCCCAGCGGAAGGTTCAACTTGAAACGCTGCTGAAACACCTTGCCGCCCACCGACAGCGTGTCGTCGAAAGTGACAATCTTATGCAACTGGTATTCGGAGGTGTAAAGGCGCGAGCATTTCTGTATCTGCATGACCATCAGCGGAAGGGTGTCCACCTGCTGGACCTCCCCCACCCGTTCCTGCTGGCCATTGCCGCAGGCTGCCAGCATGGCTGCCAGCAACACCATTGTCACACTGATGATTTTACGCATGGGCATTTCGTTTTTGGTTGGGATTATTTAGTGGGTTCGTCGACAATACAAATTTAGATAAAATTTCCGAATTATAAGCCAGTTGGGATAAAAAACAGAA
>NZ_JAXVAE010000076.1:0-42791 GCF_037460745.1 Hallella sp.
CAAGCCTTATTTGAGGCTTGATACCCCGCCATGCCCTTTCGCTGAATAGTTACCCCGCAAGCAGACCTTGTGCCACTTGCGGGGATCATTATGATTGCTCCCTATGACGGGAGAACATTAGCTGGGAATGGGATTAGATAATCTCCGTCCAATCCTCCTGGCTCTTGCGGACGTAAGCCTGGTAGCGACGCTTAGCGCTCTTCTCCGTCTCGCAGAAGAGCTCCTCTGCGTGCTCGGGATCGGCCTTCTTCAATGAAGAGAAGCGAACCTCGCCCATGAGGTAATCCTGGAACTTATCCCACTGCGGAGCCTTAGAGTCGAGCTGGAACGGGTTCTTGCCCTCCTTGGCGAGCTCAGGATTGAAACGCCAGAGGTGCCAGTAACCGCACTCAACGGCCAGAGCCTCCTCGTGCTGTGAGCGACCCATGTTACGCTTCTCCTCCTTCGTACCCTTAATACCGTGGTTGATACAGGGAGCGTAAGCGATAACGAGCGATGGTCCGGGATAAGCCTCAGCCTCACGGATAGCCTTCAAGGTCTGAGCGTTGTCGGCACCCATAGCAATCTGAGCCACGTAGATGTAACCATAAGTGGTCTCCATCAAACCGAGGTCCTTCTTGCTCACACGCTTACCGCTGGCGGCAAACTGTGCAATGGCACCGATAGGAGTAGACTTAGACGACTGACCACCTGTGTTAGAGTAAACCTCGGTGTCGAGCACCAGGATGTTCACGTCCTCACCGGTAGAAAGCACGTGGTCAAGACCACCGTAACCGATATCGTAAGAAGCACCGTCACCACCGATGATCCACTGTGAACGCTTCACGAGGTAGTGCTCGAGGGTCTTCAGCTCAGCGCAAATGGGGCAGCCCTTCTCTGCGCCAGCTGCGATCAGCGGCTTCAATTCGGCAGCTGCGGCCTTAGAGCCGTCGGCGTCGTTCATGTTGGCCATCCAGTTGTCGGCGGCTGCTACGAACTCCTCAGGAACATTCTCGTTGCCCTTGGCCTCATTGAGCAAGTGGCAGATGCGCTCCTTCATCTTCTTGTTGGCCAGTGACATACCCAGACCAAACTCACAGAAGTCCTCAAACAGAGAGTTGTTGAAGGCAGGACCCTGACCCTTGTCGTTCTTGCAATAAGGAGTAGAAGGTACAGAAGCCGAGTAGATGCTTGAGCAACCTGTAGCGTTGGCAATCATCTCACGGTCACCGAAAAGCTGGCTAATGAGCTTCACATACGGAGTCTCACCGCAACCAGCGCATGCGCCAGAGAACTCAAACAGAGTGTCGGCGAACTGAGAGTTCTTCGGGCTCTGCTTGATATCGATGAGGGCTTGCTTTGACTTCACGTTCTTCACGAGGTAAGTCCAGTTGTCGGCCTCCTTCTTCATTGCGGGATCGTCCACGTTGAAAGGAACCATCTTCAGGGCCTTCTCAACCTTGCCTGTCTCCTTGTTCTTCTTACCCGGGCAAACGTCAACACAGTTGCCGCAACCCAGACAGTCGAGAACAGAAACCTCCATACGGAACTTCATACCCTTGATTGCCTTTGGAGCCAAGATATCCTGAGTCTCGCCATCAAAGCCAGCAGCCTCCTGCTCGTCGAGAACGAACGGACGGATACAGCCGTGAGGACAGCAGAACGAACACTTGTTACACTGGATACAGTTCTCCACATTCCAAACAGGAACGAATGCCTCCACACCACGCTTGTCGTAAGCGGCTGTGCCTGTCTGCCATGTACCGTCAGTAGTGTTGAACTTAACGAAGTCAGAAACCTTCAGCAGGTCACCGGCCTGAGCGTTCATCGGGCGAACAATCTCCTTCACGAATGCGGGAGCGTCGTCCTCGACCACTGCGTCATCAGCGAGGTTTGCCCAAGCGGGGTCAACAGCCAACTGCTTATACTCGCCACCGCGATCAACGGCGGCGTAGTTCTTATTGACCACATCCTCACCCTTCTTGCCGTAAGACTTCACGATGAACTTCTTCATCTGCTCCACAGCAAGCTCAGTAGGAATCACCTTAGTGATGCGGAAGAATGCTGACTGCAGGATGGTGTTGGTGCGGTTGCCAAGGCCAATTTCCTGTCCAATCTTCGTTGCGTTGATGTAATACACCGTGATGTTGTGCTTAGCGAAGTAGCGCTTCACCTTGTTGGGGATGAAGTTGACCAGCTCATCGCCATCGAAAATTGTGTTGAGCAGGAATGTACCACCGTCGCGAAGGCCACGTGTCACATCATACATGTGCAGGTAAGCCTGTACGTGGCAAGCCACGAAGTTTGGCGTGTTCACCTGGTATGCGCTGTGGATGGGCTCGTCGCCGAAACGCAAGTGTGAGCAAGTGAAACCTCCCGACTTCTTAGAGTCGTAAGAGAAGTATGCCTGGCAATATTTGTTGGTGTTGTTACCAATGATCTGCACCGAGTTCTTGTTGGCGCCAACGGTACCGTCTGAACCCAAGCCGAAGAACTTAGCCTCGAACAATGAGTCACCACCCATGGGGATTTCCTCCACCTCAGGCAGGCTGGTAAACGTAACATCGTCGACGATACCCACTGTGAAGTGATCCTTCGGAGTGTTGAGATCGAGGTTGTTGAACACAGAGATGATCTTGGCGGGTGTGGTGTCTGATGAACCGAGACCATAGCGGCCACCAACGATCAGCGGTTTGCGAGGATCGTCGTAGAGGGCAGCCTTCACGTCGAGATACAAAGGCTCGCCATCGGCTCCAGGCTCCTTGGTGCGGTCGAGCACGGCAATGCGCTTCACCGTGTCGGGGATAGCCTTGCGGATGGCCTCCACGCTGAACGGACGATAGAGGTGAACGGCGACCATACCGACCTTCTTGCCCTGCTTGGTGAGGAAGTCAATGGCCTCACGAGCGGCCTCGGTAGCCGATCCCATGAGCACGATGATATGCTCTGCATCGGGTGCACCGTAGTAGTTGAAGAGGTGGTATTCGCGGCCGGTGATCTTTGAAATCTCAGCCAAGTGCTTCTCCACGATGGCGGGGATGGCTTCGTAATACTTGTTGCAAGCCTCGCGGTGTGTGAAGAATGTCTCAGGGTTCTCTGCGGTACCACGCGTGTCAGGACGCTCAGGCGACATAGCACGGTCGCGGAAACGCTTAATCCACTCAGGATTAACGAGCGGGCGGATGTCCTCCATGTCCATCTCCTCAACCTTGTGATACTCGTGAGAGGTGCGGAAACCATCAAAGAAGTTGATGAAAGGCACAGAGCTCTCGAGCGTGGAGAGGTAAGGCACAGCAGAGAGGTCCATCACCTCCTGCACAGAGCCTGAGCAGAACATGGCGAAACCTGTCTGGCGGCAAGCCATAACATCCTGGTGGTCACCAAAGATACAGAGTGAGTGACTGGCCAACGTACGAGCGGAAACGTTGAATACGCAAGGCAGCAACTCACCGGCAATCTTGTACATATTGGGGATCATCAGGAGCAAGCCCTGTGAAGCTGTGTACGTAGAGGTCAAGGCACCGGCCTGCAGTGAGCCGTGAACAGCGCCAGCGGCACCACCCTCAGACTCCATCTCCTGTACGCTGACAGTCTGACCAAAAAGATTCTTACGCCCCTTGGCAGCCCATTCGTCGACGTGCTCGGCCATAGGAGAAGACGGGGTGATGGGGTAGATACCAGCAACCTCGGTGAACATGTAGCTCACGTGCGCGGCAGCGGTGTTACCATCACATGTCATGAATTTCTTTTCTTTTGCCATTTTTCTTAAAATAGATGATTAATGTTTATGTATCGTTTTGTTTTATTGTAAAGTATCGTTGGGGTGTTGGTCGGTGGTTTGTGGCAACCTAAGCTATGGTTTTTGGCGACTCCATTGTTAGCCATTGGCTAATAAAGGAAGCCGAAGAGCCAGAGCGGTATTTGGTTGTCGCGGCCCACCTCCGTGTTATATCGTGCGTAGATGGTGTCGCCCGTGTATCTCACTTTGCCTGTGGCTCGGGCGTCGCACACTCGGTATTTCTGCTTTCCGTCGATGAGGTAGAACTGGTTTTTGGTGCCTTGGTTGACGAGATGGTCCTTCCACATGGTGTTGACAAAGAACGTTTCCATGAGGTCTTGCTCATCGACCTTGATGGGATAGATGGCGTACATCAGGTTGGGGTTGTGCATCATGACCTTTGCCGGCTTCTTCGGGAACCTTTGTCCTGGCGAGTAAATCATGTTGATGAGCCGCGCATCGGCCAGGTATTTGATGTAGTTCATCACCGTGGCGCGGCTGGTATCGATCTGCTGAGCCAATTGCGAGACGTTGGGCGCCTGCGGCCCGTCGACAGCGAGCAAGTAAAACAGCTTCTTGATTTTTGTGAGATACTTCAGTTCTATCTGCTTGATGAGCAGTATGTCCACCTCGGTCATCATGTTCATGGTCTTGAGCAGGTTCTCCGAGAAGTTACTGTTTTCCAGGAAGAATGGGTAGAATCCATGGTGCAAATAATCGCCAAAATAGCGAGCCGGACTACAACTGGGCAGGATTTTCTTAACGATATGCTCGTGGTTATTTACGATTTCGTCGAGCGTATAGGGCTGGAAATTCTCTCCAGTCATGAGGTTCAGATACTCGCGAAACGAGAAACCGCGCAAGTTATAGCTCTTTACGATGCCGCCAATCTCTGGGTTTTCCTCCTTCAATCGCATGACACTCGATCCCGTGAAGATGATTTTGAGTTGTGGGAAACGGTCGTAACACAACCTCAGTTCACGGCTCCAGTTGGGCTGTTTGAACACTTGGTCGATGAGTAACACACGTCCACCTTGATTCACAAAATCCTCGGCGAAATCGGCTAACCCACGTCCTTGGAAGTAGAAGTTGTTCATGTTGATATAAAGACACTTACGGTCTTCCTTGCCATAGTTTTCCTTGGCATATTCCAACAGGAACGAAGTCTTTCCCACTCCGCGCGTTCCCTTAATACCAATGAGCCGTTCACTCCAGTCAATCTCGTCCATGAGGACGCGCTTGACTGTCGCTTTGTTATGCTCCACGAGGTAGGCGTGTGTACGAAAGAAAACCTCCATAGCGATCTTTTTGATTAGCTCGGTAATTCGATGCAAAGATAATACTTTATTTTATTATTGCAAAGTCAAGGTTGCAAAAGTTTCGCATTTTATATTTTTTAATCTTATCGGAACGCTCGTGAGGAGCCGCCTCTATGCAACATTGGGGCGGAGAGCGTCGGCAAACGGGGCGAAGCAGGCAATTCGACAAGGCATCCATGACAAAAGATGCACAAAATGCGAAGTAAGCCATGGTTCGAAGTCGTCAGAAACATCGACGAACAAAGGCGACAAGCCAACCCTGCGAATGCCGGAGAACCCACCGAGCACTCCAAAAGAAAGCCAAGACACCCAGAAAAGAAAGGACTTCTTACCGCAAAAGAATGGGCTTATCACCGCAAAAGAATGAGCTTCTTACCGCAAAAGGTTGACGCTTTCGTCCTCCCGTTGGCCCTTTTTTCGTAACTTTGCGCTAACCAATTGAACCCTGACAAACGATGGATTTATATATTTTCAACCCCGAACACGACATCATGCTGGCGGCCAACCGCGACCGGATGACACCCCCACGAGCCGCCCGCGAGCTGCGCCACGACCTTGGTTTCCTGCCTGCGTTGTGGGCCCCAAAGGGCGATGTGGTGCTGGTAGACGACGCTTCCTTTGCCCATGAAGCCTTTGCGTCAACAGGACGCGACCTACAAGCCACATTGGCCGACCGCCACATGGCGCGCCAACTGTTACGCTCCGTGCCGCCATCCGAGCTTCGCCTATGCCCTTGGGGTTGGGATCGCTCCATCGTGCACGAGCTTCGCGAGATAGGAGTGGCCTCCGAATGGCTTCCCACCGACGTCCAACTCGATGCCATTCGCCGCATGAGCCACCGCGCCTGGGCGGCTGAAAACCTGCTCACTCCCCTACGCGAAGCGCCCGGAACGATTGGAGAGAGCCATGCAGCAACCACTCTCGACAGCTGCCTCAACCTCTTGCAACGCCACAGCAACGTTATGGCGAAGGCACCTTGGAGCAGCAGCGGGCGCGGAGTCAGACCGTTGTCGGTCCATGACCTGACACCTTCAACACAAGGGTGGCTCACCCGCATCATCGCCGACCAGGGTGCCGTGATGATAGAGCCCTATTATAATAAGGTGTTGGACTTCGGCGTTGAACTGACGAGCGACGGCCACGGCTCGGTCCATTTCAACGGCCTCTCGCTCTTCTACACCGAACATGGCGCCTATGTGGGCAACCTCGTGATCGACGAATCGGCCAAATGGCAACTGCTCAGCGCCTACATCGACCGCCAACCGCTGACCCACATCATCGACCGCCTGTGCCTTTTGCTGGGCGACGCGCTGCGCAACGTCTACGCCGGACCGCTGGGCATCGACATGATGGTGGTGCGGCAGGACGACACCTTGCTGTTGCACCCCTGCGTAGAGATGAACCTGCGCGCCACTATGGGCCACGTGGCATTGCTCGTCTGATGAGGTTCGATGTGTTAATCATTCCTATATTTTAAGGCAGAATACGGTGTGTTGCGTCATTTCTTTGTAACTTTACAAAGATTAACAGAATAAGAAGGATACACATCCAACCTGTCTGACGGCCACGCTCCTCCCCCATTGCGCAAGCCGCAGCACAGCAAACAAGCATACAGCTATGCCTAAACAAAACGAACCGATACCCTACGAGGTGGGCGAAACCTACGTGTTCACCGTCCACACCATCCACGACGACCTCTGCGACCTGGTCGACGACGCAGGTCTGCACGTCTATCTGAAGCACACCGCCGGCCTCCACATCACCAAAGGCCAGGCCCTTCGTTGCCGAGTCACCGCCAAAGGGCAGTTTCGCCCGAAGGTGGAGCTCGACGAGGAAGAAGCCCTTGCCGCCTCCAACAGCCAAGTCTCCGAAGAGGCCATCAACACGCTTCTCGACACCGTTCGGGGCGACTGGAACGGCGCTGGCTTTGCCTCGCTATTGCTGATGAGCGAGGTGGAGGACCTCACCTATACCGCCGCTTGCCGCCAATGGATCGACAAGCTCATGGCCGACGAGTGCGACCTCACGGCCGTTCGGCAGGCCGTGACGCGCTTTATGGAGGAAACCGACTTCCTCGGCCTCTGCACGCCCGCCGAGCGCGACACCTACCAGCAGCGTCTCACTGAGGCCATCGACACGCTCGACGGATACATTCGCGCCTGCGACTTGCTCGACGAGGGCAACGCCATGCAGTTTGTTGACCAATTGTTAGACAAGCTCGACAAGGCCGGATACGTGTATCAACCCGACACCAACTTCCGGATACTGGCATGCCTCTTCCTGATCGACCGCTCACTTGTGGACAACTGCATTGGCCGTTTGTTCGACGTGGTGCGCCGCTGGCCACTTGCCATCTGGACCAAACCGCCCTTCAACAACACCCTGTTGAGGACGTTGCAACTGTATATCGACGAGAACATTGGGCGCGTGGACCGCAGTTCCGAGAACGGCCGCCTCGTGCGCAACCTCATGCAGGCACTCAGCATACTCCTATTGTTGGGCGAGCAAACCAACGACGCCACCCCACCCACCCTCGACGAGCGCGTGAACCTCTCACGTCTCTGCGTGCTATCCACCTACATCGACAATTTCAACAACAAGGGATTGCTCAATGTTGCCATCAACAGTTTGCTGGGCAACCGATTCTACCGTCCCAAATACTCGCTGGCCGAAACGGCTGGCGACCATGTGGCCTATGCCCTGAAACGCAGTCCAGCCAACGCAGCGTCATGGCCCGTAGGCACCAACAGTTGCTACATCGACGGCCAGGTGCGCCTCAATGTCGGCCCAGAAGGCATCACCCTACAGACCGACAACCCGAAAGCCAAGACGGTTCTGCCCGACCAGATAGCGCTCTGGGGCCATCTGCAGGTCATTGCCGACCGCCGCGCCATGCCCTCGCTCTCGGGCGACATCACCGTGAAGGACAGCAAGCGCCTATGGGAAGCCATCGAGCGCGACCTCTTCACGGCCAACGCCGCCTCATCGGTCAGCCCCACAGCCTCTGCCCAAGCAGCCAAGCCAAAGTCGCTCCATAGCGTGGGCGACAGGGTGAACATCTGCATCCGACGTGTGGAAGAGGGCGTGGACGACGACGACTTGCTCTACTGCTCCTTCGAGGGCGAACGCGAGGAGCGTGGCTATCTATACCTGCACGACGTGGTGGGATACCTGCGCCATGTGACTCTGTGGATGTTTGAAGGCACCACTGGCCACCCACTGGTGCTCGAAGCACGCATCGTCGACGAGGACAGCGACGGCCTGTTCCGCCTCTCTATGAACGAACTGATCAAAGACTTCGTGTGCGAAAACTACAATCCCGGCGACCCCGTGGTGTGCTCGCTGGGCACGGCCCGTAGCGCCTCATCCAACAAACCCTACGTTCCGGCCATCAGCGTCTACGGCGAGAGCGTCAGCCTCACGGGCTCCTTCGACGAGGACTTGCAGCGTGGCGACTTGGTGAACGCCATCTACGAGAGCAAGGCCGACGACGCCTTCCACCTTCGTTGCCGCATTGTCGACCGCGCCGACGGCGAGAAGGTGAACCCGATGGTGGCCTTCCACGAGCTGCTCCTCGAATATGCGGTGGGCGACGACCAAACCCTCGACGAGCCCACCGTTCCCCAGCCCGACACCCAACCTACCGCAACCGACGTGGAGAGCGACGCCAAGTTGCTCGACGCCACCTATGTGAAAGAACTCATTCGCATACTTGATCGCATGGCGGCCATCGACGCCGACTATGTGCGCTCCTACAATTACATTGCCTACGCACGCGTGCTCTGCCTGATGATGCCCGATGGCGAGGCGCGCGCCGACTACTATCGCGGCCGCAAGCAACTCATCGAGATGCTTTACGACTTTGCCGTGAACGACACGGTCGACGCGGCTCAGCTCGACCGTCTGCAGAGCGAGGACGGCGAACTCTTCGCCGAGGACACGCCCCTGCGCGACAAACTACAGCAGTTGCGCATCATCAGCTACATGGGCTACCAAGTGCACGACGATGAGTTGCAGCACCTGCGCGCCACCACGCAGGGCCTGACGCGCGAGATGGCCTCGCTCGCCATGGCCTACAACATTCTGCGCGAGAACAACATGGAGCCGCAGGCCAACGACATCTTGAACCGCATAAAGAACGCCCTGCGCCTCAACGGCTACGAGTCGCACCTGAAGACATACGGAGGCGGCATCGAGTCGCAAACGGTGGAGTTTAAGACATCCATCGTCTATCCACCCGACAACGACTCTTATCCCGACATGGCGCGACAGATGCGCACCATCCTCACCGTCATCGCGGCATTCCTCAACACCGACGGCGGCACGCTCTACATCGGCGCCAACGACAGCGGTGCGGGCGTGGGTGTGTACGACGACCTGTGCTACAAGGAGTTTCACGGCGACAAGGACAAGTACCAGCGCGCCGTGCTCGACGGCGTGGCGCTCACCTGGGGCAACAGTGTGGCGTCGTTTGTGAGTGCCGCCTGGGACACCGACAACACCAGCGGCAAGGACGTGCTGGTGGTTACGGTCAATGCCTACGCACCTGGCGTCGACATCGACGGCAAGTGGGTGTACCGCAACGGCAGTGGCAACCGCCACCTAACGAAGGTCGAATTTGAGCAGTACAACGCGCGCCGACAGGAGCAACGCGCCAAGGAACTACAGGGCACAACCCCAACGACCGAGGCTCCGACGACGCCAATCGCCAAGCCTGAGGAAGCCCCCCAACCGGCCACGGCCGTCCAAGCGCCGTTAGCCGCGCCTCAACCAGAGGCCCCTGTGCCAACAGCGCCGACAATTCTTACCAGCAGTGGGCGCAAGAACGTGTTGGTGGAATATGCCGAGGGATTCCTGCCTTACGAGGCATGTCTGAAGTTTATGCCCAACGGCAAGTTCTGCAAGATTACCGATTACGACTTTGACGACACCTCGGAGCTAACGTTGCCCGTCTACGAGGACGACCTGCGCGACCACTACCTGATACTGGGCTACGAGGATTTCACCATAGGCAAGGTGCCCATCAGGGAACTGATAAAGGTTGACGACTACATTTCCTACAACCGTTACACCGGCTCGCGCCTACTCTTTGCCGCCATCGCCTCCAACGACGACGGCCTTGTCAGCGTAACGCGCGAGAGCAAGACGGGCGGCCGTGTCATGGTGCGCCTCGACACCATCGGGCGCATCGCAGAATGCCGACTGTCGAACCGCGGCGACCGACTGGTGAACGAGGGCATTGCCGAGTGTGCCTTGGGTTACGAAATTGCGCCCGCCTCAGTATTCGAGCAGGCCAAGACCATCCTCGACCGCGACGCGCGCACCCTGGGATTCCCCATTGCCACCATGTCGCCCGACGTGAAAAATGCGCTACCCTTGCCTCCCACCTTTTAATAAGGTGTAGGCATTGATGCCACTATCATACACAACAGGTGTTTATCGTTCAGCAAACATGACCATAAATTAACCACGAATGATTCTATATTTCAGTCTTTATCCCAAATCGGTCATTAGATTTCAATTCTTGTTTGCGTTTGTTTCGAGCAGATTGCAACGGGTGCGTTGAAGCCATAGCGGGCTATGGCGAAACGCAACCGGAAGCAAGATGCCGAAAGAAACGCTGACAAGAGTTGGAAAGAAACCATAAAATCATAATAACTCACCCATTTCGGTCTAATGACCGATTTGGGTTTATCCAAGAACACACGAGAGTGTTCGCTTGGACGCAAAAGGATTCTTTTGATGAATCGTTCATGGTTAATTTATGGTCTGTTGTATGTTTCGCACAAAAACTTCGCAACCACGCGCCTATCACATAGCCGATAGGCAACCAGCCTCAACCCCCACTTCCTTCGGGCTTTGGCACCTTGAAAACAGCCGACAGGCCTCTCCTTATTTTAACACTTATTCCCAACGACAAGCACCCTCGCTCTCAAATGCGCAATTCTCAGCGACATTTGCAAACGCCTGTCAATCAACACCTTAACACAATCCGCATCTTCTCTGCGCTCCGTCTTCCATCTTCCACGCTGCGAAACATGCCTTTTCGAGGTGCGATAGATGGTCTTTCGCAACACGATCGATGGTCTTTCGAGATGCGATACATGCCAAACCTCAACTCAAAACATGCCTTTTCGCAAAACGTCGGGGCGAAAAGGCCGTTCCGATTCCACCAAAACGGCATTTTGGCTTTATGGTTCGCGCAAAATCACGACACAAGTTTCTAACCAAAAAACACGACAGGCGCGTCTTCGTTACCATTCGCCTCAGCCAACGCCATTAGGCTTTGCTGGGCGCATCTTCGGTTTCGCCCTGCGATGAAGCCGACGCCTCGCGCTTGGCATACTCGGTGGGCAGACAACCGAAGTCTTTCTTAAAACACGATGAGAAATACTTGGGGTCGTTGTAGCCCACGGCATAGGCTATGTCGGACACATGGGCATTGGGATTCTTGCGCAGCAACTCGATGGCCGATTTCATGCGGATGGAGCGTATGAAAGCCGAGGTACTCAAGCCCGTTATCATGCGCAGCTTCTTGTAAAGCGTCGACTTGCTCGTGTTCATCAGTTCAGCGAAGGTGGGCAAATCGAAATCGGCGTTGTCGAGATGCTGCTGCACCATTTCGATGCATTTATTGAGAAACTCCTGGTCGGAGCCCGTAATCTTCACATCCTTGATGCCTCCAAAGAGCTTGTCGCTGATTTCCTTGTCGGCCTTTTCCTTGTGTTGCAACAGGTTCTTGATGCGCACCTGCAGCACCGATGTGTTGAACGGCTTGGTGATGTAGGCGTCGGCGCCTGCCTGGTAAGCCTCAGCGCGCGCCTCGTCGTCGTGCTTGGCGGTAAGCATAATGATGGGGCAGTTGGGGGCGTCCGGCCTATTGCGCAGCTCCCGCGTCATCTCTATGCCGTCCATCACCGGCATCATGACATCTGTCAGGATGAGGTCCACCTTCTCGTTGTCGACCACCTCGATGGCCTCGCGCCCGTTGTAGGCGGTGAGCACTTGGTAGTTGGGTTCGAGCAAGCGCTTGAGCAGGAGCAACAATTCCTCATTGTCCTCCACAACAAGGATGGTAGGTGCCTGCTTGTTGGCCGGCCTCACGGGCTTGGTGTCGGCAGTGGTGCTCATGTTGGCCACCATCATCTGGTTGGAGTCTTCTATCTCTTCCTCCGCAAAAGCATCACGATTGATGGGGAGCGTCACCGTGAAGGTGCTGCCCTTTCCCAACTCGCTCTCCACCGCAACCGTACCATGGTGAAGCGTCACAAGGTCCTTCACCAGCGACAGGCCAATGCCCATGCCATAGGTGTTGAAGCGGCGGTGCTCGCCTTCGTAGAACCGTTGGAAGAGCGAAGGCAACTTGTCGGCGGCAATGCCCGCGCCATCGTCCTTCACACGGATGATGGCCCATTGGCCGTCGTCGCAGGTGAGCGACACCTCGATGTGGCCATCCTCACGATTATACTTCGTGGCGTTCGAAATGAGGTTGTAGAGTATCTTGTCGAGCTTGTCGCAATCAAAGTAGCCCTCAATGTGTTCGGGCTGGCAGTTTACCGACAACCGGATGTTCTTTTTGTACGTGATGGGCATGATGCTCTCCACCTCATTGCGCACAAAATCGCTCACAGAGCCCTGCGACACACGCAGGTGCTGGTTGCCCGTCTCGGTCTTACGGAACTCCAGAATTTGCTGCAACAAGCGCATCAGGCGGTTCACGTTGCTATTGATGGTTCGGCAATCGTCCTTCGCCTCGGGGTAGGTTTGCACCAATTGGCTGATAGTGGCCGATATGATGGTGAGCGGCGTCATCAGGTCGTGGGTGATATTGGTGAAGAACTGCAGCTTCTTGTGGTTCAGTTGTTCAATGTTATGGCGCTCCATGTGTGCCAACTGCAACTGGCGGTTCACTTCTTCCTTGTTCTTAAAATAGCGCACCACCATGTAGATGGCACACCCCATCAGGATCACATAGACCACCCACGCATACCAGCGCAGGTAGAAGGGCGCCAACACATGGATGTGTATAACCTGCTCGTCGGCGCTCCAGTTGCCCGATGCGTCGGTATGGCGCAGGCGGAAGGTATAGCTTCCCGGCGTCAGATTACTATACACCACCTCGCTCTGACTGGCGTCGGGATACATCCAATCGTCGTCGTAGCCCTCCAATCGGTAAGAGAAACGCGGACAGGTCTCACTGTTGTAGTTGAACGAGGAATACCTTAGCGTCAGTTCACGCTGCATGGGCGCAAGTGTAAGCGTCTCTGTGTAGGGAGGCAGCAGTGGGCTGACATCGTTGCGATCGTCCTCTTTCATAACACTAATGGGTGTGCCATCAACCAAGATGTCGGTAATCATGGGGCGGAACGGATTGGCCTCGCCGGCAGGAAGAAGGTCGGGGAACGAAACGAAACCGGTGTTGAAACCAAACGTGATGCCGTCGGCGTTGTTGGCCGACGACTGCCCGTAGCCAAAGTATTGCGATCCGATGACCATGCGTCGCTGGTAGGTGCGCATGCCACCCACAATCCCATCGGTGTCGAACGAGAGGCATATCAACTCGTTGCGCATAGCGATCCACAGGTTGCCGTTGACGCTCTCCTCGATGCTATACACCTCCTTATCGGGTATTCCGAAGCGACTGCTGGCGCTCACAAACATGTCGCTCTTGGCGTCGTAAACGAGCAGACCCTCCTCTTTGGTACAGGCCCACACACGTCCGCGGCGGTCGACGAGCAGTTTGAACACGTTGCGCAACACCAGTTCGGTGTCGGCCAATCGAGTGTATTGACGCAACGTCATGTCGTTTGGTTTGCTTAGGTCGCCCCGCAACCTAAGCAGTCCGTTTTTGCGAGTGCCCAGCCAGATGGTTCCGTCTGCGGCGCTCGTGATGGATCGGATGTCAGAATTGGCGAGCAAGCCAAGCTGCTTGCCCTCCACATGCACCCCCTTTCCATTGGCAAAGCGCACGCTCAAACCTTGATAGGTGCCTATGAGCCAGTTGGAATGTTTGTCGAAAGCAAGACAGTAGATATTGTCCGTCTTGATGAAAGGGCAATTATCCTTGTTGAATTGCCGCGTAATCTTGCCATTCTCAACGACATATAGTCCCGCAAACTCTGTTCCCACAAGGGCGGCGTTAGCCGTCAGGGGCTTGATGAAACTGGCGGACGACGGTAAAGACACCAGGGAGTAGTTGTCCTTCTTGTTGTCAGGATAAACGAGAAGTCCCTTGCGTCGCAATCCCACCCACACGTTTCCGTTGGGCATGACCTCAAGACACGTAATGACATCATTGTACAAATAGCGCGGGGGCAACAAGCGTTGGCTGAAAAACAAAGGGTTAGTTTGAGCCAGAACCATTCCATGCTGACCTGCAACCGCCCACATCTGGTTGTCGCGGTCGCATAAGAAACATGAGGCACCCCTGCCAAAATAATCGGGCTCCGGATTCAGGGAAGCCGGCAAGGCCAACAGGTTGCTATGGGGCTGGTCGGCATTCTCCACAAGTGTAAGGCCTTCGTTGGTTCCCACCCAGAGCAGTCCCGTGTTCTGGTCACGGTTGATGTCCCATATAATGTTCGACTGCAACCGTCCGTTTGTGTTGACCAAGGTGTACTGGGTGAGCCTCAGGGGCTTGTTGGTGTCGTAAGGATTGCTGATCTTATAGAGTCCACTGCCCCATGTTCCAACCCACAACACCCCATTGCTCTCATACACGACATGAGCCGATTGTTGCGGATTAAACGAGGGCATGGCGTAGAAACTCTTATCGGATGGATTGTAACGGTAGAGCCCGTGGTCCCACGTGCCAATCCAGACATATCCCTTATGGTCCTCAAACAACGTGGTGATGGATGCTTGTGGCACCTTGGCATTGCCCCTTTCGCTGCATTGAAGCACAAAGGTGTCGTCCTTCGGCTGATAGCGATAGAGTCCTCCCTCACTTCCGATCCACAGCGTCTCGTCGCGGGTGAAGAGCATACATTTCACAATGTTGCTATTGGCGAAGTCCTTGAAGTCATAGCTTTGGGTGCTTCCATCCTTCAGGTTCATGCGGCACACCCCCTGGCGCGTGCCAATCCAAAGGTGGTTGTTGCCATCGTCAAGCATACAGGTGATCTCATTGGAGGGAAGCAGGTGCGGGAAGAGCAGCGTGTTGCGATAACACTGCACATGACGGCCGTCGTAACGGTAAAGGCCGTTGGATGTGCCAATCCACACAAACCCGTCGTGGTCTTGGTAGAGTGCGGTGATGTCGTTGTCGGGGATGGTCTCCGACAAGTCGATGGGTACAAGGCGCATTTGGGCCAACGACTGGCCTTGAATCGTAAGGACACACAACAACAGGCTGGCCATGAGCATGCACGTCCAACGCCCCAAGGGGTTGCGAGTTATTAGGGTTTTCATTCCGTTATGTTCCGTTTTGGAAGATTAGCCTGCATCGGCCGACAAACCGACGATATGGCCACGGCCATTCCGCATGGCCGAATCATGTATTGGGTGCCCATTCCGCAAGCGCCCATTCTCTATCTACATAGGTGCAAATATACACATTTTTCTACATGAAAAGGGATGAACGCCCCACTTTTTCGTCGAGAAAGATGCCAAAAGACCATTATCGTTGTTTAACGGTTCGTTTCTCACCCACATTCGACGAGCCCCCATCGGTCATTGTAACGGAACGGAAAGGAGATAAGGATGTTGTTGATTCTTGTCAACGTTTCTTGCATTGGGAAACACCATTCTACCAAAAACAAAGCCGCCTCGCCCATGATCTTGTCGACGGCATGGGTGAGGCGGCAGTAGGGTTAATGCGCTACCGAATGTTGGCGAAGCGCTTATTTCACTTGGACAGACGCCTTGTGTGCGGTGCGTTCCTTCTGTATGATGGCCTGCATTTGGCTCACGGTCTCTGGGTTTTCGGCGGCCACATTGGTCGTTTCATACGGATTGCCGTTGAGGTTGTAGAGCTGTGGTAGCTTGTCGTTGCCCGTCTCGATCTTCGGGCCCCAAGTAATCATCTTCGGGCCATTGCTGGGCTCAATGTACTTCCATTGCTTGGTTCTGACCGACAGCACACGTGAGGTGCTCTGTTCCACCACATAATCGCGACCAACCTTGTCCTTGCCGAGCCACGATTGCAGTTGGTCGCGACTGTCGGCGGCATCGCGCTGTGGAATGGGAACGTTCAACAGGCTGGCCATGGTGGCCATCAGGTCGATGTGGCTGATGAGCGCATCCGACTGCTGTCCGGCAGCAATGGTCTTCGGCCACCTGGCGATAAACGGAACCATCGTTCCTCCCTCGAAGCTGCTATACTTACCTGAGCGGAACGGTCCCGAGGGCTTATGGTTGCCCAGAAGTTCCTCGGCGCGGTCCTGATAGCCATCATCGAGCACCGGACCATTGTCGCTGGTGAGGATGACAAGCGTGTTCTCGTCGAGGCCAAGCTTCTTCAAGAGGCTCGTAACCTGACCCACCGTCCAGTCGAACTGCGCGATGGCGTCGCCACGAAGGCCCAAGGTGCTCTTGCCGCGGAAGCGCTGATGCGGGAAGCGGGGCACGTGAACGTCGTTGGTGCAGAGATACATCATAAACGGTTCGTCGGCATGACGCTTGATGAAGTTCAAGGCATGGGCCGTAATCGAGTCGGCAATGTTCTCGTCCTTCCACAGGGCCTTGCCACCGCCCTTCATGTATCCGATGCGGCCAATGCCGTTTACCACAGCCATGTTGTGGCCATGGCTCGGCTTGAGGTTATACATCAGCTCGGGGTTTGTCTGCCCTGTCGGCACCCCTTCGAACGGCTTGCGATAGCTCACTTCAATGGGAGCCGATGGGTCGTGGTTAGCCACGATGCCGTTCTCGATGAACACACACGGCACACGATCCGACGTGGCGGCCATAAGATACGAGTAATCGAAACCCAGATCGCCCGGTCCGGCAGCAAGCGGAGCGTTCCAATCTTGCTCGCCTGTCTTGTCGCCCAAGCCGAGATGCCACTTTCCTATGGCAGCCGTAGCATAGCCGCGACTCTTGAAAAGGTCGGCCACGGTGAGCTGTTGGGGCTTGATAATCATTGCCGCATTGCCCGGAGCCACATCGGTGTCGGGACGACGCCAAGCATATTCGCCCGTGAGCAGCGAGTAGCGCGATGGTGTACTGATCGACGCCACGGCATGGCAGTCGGTGAAGCGCGTACCCTCCTTGGCCAACTTATCCACGTTAGGCGTGGACACGCCCTGCGCCCCGTAGCATCCAAGGTCGCCATAACCAAGGTCGTCGGCCACGATAAAGATGACGTTGGGCTTGTCGGTGCGTTGGTGATGCGACTTTTGCACTGCCGTGGCGGTGAGTGCCAACGGCATGAGTAACGCCGAAGCCAAGAGGACGTTGCTCTCTTCTTGATGTTTCATAATGATTTGTTGGTGATAGAATAGGTTGTTTGCCGAGGCTCGAGCGCCCCCGACATGTTCTTTTTGATGTTTGACGCGACAAGCCAAGGCGCGTTGTCTGAGAGAACGCGCCCCGCTTAGGCCCCAATCAAGCCCCGTTGAGTGAGCGCACAAGACGCACAAAACCATTGGGCAAGACCTCCGAGACGGCAGAGCGTCGGGCGCCGAGCGATGGGCCGACAGGTCACTTCACGGAGATGAAGTCGCCCTCAATTTCCACTTCGCCGACGATGTATTCGGCTGGGATCACACACTGGCCGTTGTTGAATTGCTTATCGCCTATATACGCCTCTTGCCACATCTGTTGGCCGCCTACCTTCTGAGGACCAGCAAGCTTATGACCAAACCTCACGCGCAAGCCCTTGCAGCCGAAGCCGGGGGCAGGCAGAACCTTCACGACAAGAGCCTTGTTCTTCTCTGCGAGGAAGTTGTTGAGCGTCTGCCCATCGGCAGCCACCACAGTACCATTGCGACTGGCAGCCGTTACGCTGGCTGTGGTTTGCTGGGCGTCGGCGGCCTCTTCGGCGGCACCCTTGGCGCTATTAAGACTGATGCGAGGTTCGCTGCTGTCGTCCACGAGGATGTCGTCGACATAGGCAATCCAGTCGGCAGCCAGTGTGTGTGTCGACTCGGCGTCGGGCACCAGCACCAAACTGTGGATGTCTACGCCATTGGCACTCTTGATAGGGAACACCGCATCGGCCCACTGTCCATGAGGAACGTCGGTCGTGGAGTAGACCCAGAACTGCTCCACATCGGCGGTTTGGCCCACTCGGTCGTGGCGTTTGCCAAGTCCCACGAGCATCACCCTACCGCCCTGCGGGCGATTAACGAGCACGTGAACTACCTTTCCTTGGGGCGTAAGGGCAAAGGGCTTGGCGAGATCGATGCGCACACCATAGATGTTAGATGCCAGATGCGAACGCCTGAAGGCCACGACATTATCGCTGGTGTTGCCCCGACGATCGGGGTTCGTTGTGATGGCGGTGTGACCTTCGAGCCTTCCATCGCGGAAAGGCGAGTCCTCCCAACGGTCGTAAACGCCGATGGCGCGATAATCTTTCTGCTCAAAGCCGATATGCTGGGCCATGGCAGGCATGGCGCAAAGGAACGATATGAATAGGAATATGCTATTTTTCATGATGTGAAATGTGGTATGCGAAGGGGTGTAAACAGATGATTGACACATGTAATGGCACGAACACACGATTAGTAAACGGCCACCTTCTGCAGCAACGGGCACGCCTTGCTATCATCGATGACGATGCGCAGGGCCTTGACCGTCAAGCCTTGGTCGTAGTTCTTGGCCGTGCTGCCGTTGAGAGGCACTATGCGACGATAGCCGATGGTTGTAGTCTTGCAGCCGTTGGCCACACGTTTCCACTGCTGTCCATCGGTCGAAACCTCAATGTGGAAGGCCCTAACACGCTGTCCGCGACGTATATGCTCCATGAGATCCACGTAGCGCACCGTCTGCGGGCGGCTCCATGTGAGGGTGAGCGTAGCCGTTTTCACATCATCGTCGGTGGCCCAATAGGTGAGCGTCTTGCCGTCGGTGAGGTGCTTCACACCATAGTTGCGCTTGCGACCCGCCTGCCTTATGTTGGTGGCTTGTATCTTGGCCTTGCGCGCCAAGTCGTTGCCCAAGCGACTCTTGAGCATCACTCCAAACTCCTTCAGCACCGTAACGTCGGCCTCGGGCAGGCGTCCGTCGGGTCCAGGAGGGCAGTTGAGGATGAGCGTTGAGTTGCGTCCCACCGTCTCAAGATACATACGGAACAGTCGTTCGGCCGACATGGGCTTCTCTCCGTTATGCCAGAACCATCCGTGGTCGGTCAGTTTGGCGTCGCTTTCGCCCGCCTCCCAGGCCCATCCGTCCTCGGTGCCGTACATACCATTGTTCTCTGGGGCGTAGCCCACTTCCTCGGCCGACCAGTTGGTCTCACCTGCCCAGCCCTCTTCGTTGCCAATCCACCGGGCCTCACCGCCCACACCCCACAAGATGATGTCGGGGCAGACCTTATGAATGGAGTCGCGCAAGTTGGGAATGTCGTAATACGTGGAGCGGTCCACCTTCAGCGTGGTGTTGCGTCCGCCATAGTATCCGTCGCCGCCATTGGCGCCATCGAACCACATCTCAAACTGATCGTCGCCATACTGAGCCAGCTCAGCACACTGGCGCAGGAACACATCGTTGACATATCGGTCGGTTCCGTAGTGCAGGTTGTGGCGATCCCATGGCGACACATAGAAGCCATATTTCAATTTTAGCTGACGTGCCGCCTTGGCAAAGTCGCGTGGAATATTGGTCTGTCGGCCGTTTTCGTTGCCCGCCAACTCCACCGAGTGGGTAGTGGTAGCCGTGGGCCACAGGCAGAAACCGTCGTGATGCTTCACCACAGCAATACCACCCTTCATGCCAGCGGCCTTCACGGCCTCGAGCCATTGCTTGGGATTGGGTGGCAAGGTGGGAGCGAACGTGCGCTCATCCTCACTTCCCAGTCCCCACTCACGGTTGGTGTAGGTATTCATGCCGTAGTGGAAGAAGGCATAAAACTCCGTCTCCTGCCAGCTCATCTGTCGGCGCGTGGGCACAGGAAAGACGTAAGCCGGCTCATTGTCGGGGTTAGCCAGTTGCTGCGGCGTCATGTCGAAGGGCGCCGACTGGGCATGGATGGCCATGGGGAAAAGTAGGCAGGCCACAAAGGCCAGAATGGGTTTGGTCATAGGTAGATAATATATGAAGATAATGATGTTGCAGAATTTAGGTAGTAGTGGAGACTATGTTTACTGGTCTTCGACCTGAAACTTATCGACGAAATACTCTACGGCAGTCAACAAATCATCCAAGTCGTTTTTCACGACATCCAAAACCATATCACCGTCAATGTCAAAATAGCCATGCGCAATATGGTTACGAATACCGATTACGTCTTGCCAAGGTATTTCGGGACGTTCACATAGTAGCTTCGATTGGGATATTTTATCAATCTGCCTTACGCTCTCACCGATAGCTTCTATTAGCATACAACTCGCCGCAAGCACCTTCATTCCCTCGGGTGAACAGTAATAGTCGTCAGAACTGAGTATGTCTTGATTCCATTCCTTTAGGTGAAGGATTGCTTGCCTGATTTGGTTGAAAAGCCCTCTTATTCTATTCAATGACATAGATACCATCTTTATTTATTTCCTCAAGTAAGAAAGGATTCATGTGTTTGTGGATTCTCACCACATCAACCGAGCACTGAAGCAGATCTTCCAAAAAGCGCTTCAAACGAACCATCATGTAAATTTTAGGTTCCATATCCACGCACACATCAATGTCGCTGCCGTCATTTTGCTCATTTCGCGATACGGAACCAAATATGCGCAACGACTTAACGCCGAACAATGTTTTCAGCTCTTCGGCATGTGAAGCAATCAGTGATATGTATTCCTTGGTGGTCTTCATAAAGGTATTCTTTGCAAAACTGCTTTAAAGAGGTAATTGGGGCAATGCGTTATTGTCATTTATTTAGGTCTATTCGTATGCAAAGGTACGACAAAGGATTGACATTTCGGTTGTGATAACCGAAAAAAACATGGTCGTAGAACAATTATCCTATCCAAATGGCAGAACGTAGGGTTATAGACCATATATCCCCACGGAACAGGAGAAAAGCACCAGGACGGAACAAGAGCAGGCGCAAGGGCAGAACGACGGGATGATAGGGGAAGAAGAAAATTGGGCAATGGGTGGGCGAAATATGGGCGAGAATAAAGCGAGAAACGTTCGATGGGCGGGCGAGAAAGCCGCAACCGCACGCAACGCCGAGGCTTTTCGCACCCCGACGAGCCAGCCAAGTCCAGCAACACAAGAAGCCTCGCCCAACAACACAAGAAGCCTCGCCCACGCGACGAATAACGATTGGGACGAGGCTCCTTATGATAGGGCTATTGGAAAGCGAGGGATTAGTTGCCGTTAATCAACTTTTCCACTTCGTCGATGATATGGCCCACCCCCTTCGAGGTGGCGCTGTCGGTGCTCTCATTCACCTTCTGCTTCACGGTTTTGGTAACCTGCTTCACCACGGCGCGACCAATGGCTCGACCAGCCTCATCAACAATCGTGGTGTCTTTCTCGCTACGCTGCACCTGAACATCCTGGTCGGGATCGGCCTGGTCGTCGGCCGACGCATCCTCATCGCCCAGCGAGAAACTTCCGGCACCTTTCAGCACCGCTTTCTTAATGGCGCTGGCCACCTTGTCCTCATCGGCCGTAAACACGTTGCCGAGGAATCCCAGCGACACGCCTATGTCCTTCGGTCCAACCTGAAGCGTGGTGGTAGAGAACAGGAAATAGTTGTGATACTCGATCGTTTGGTCAATCACCATCTCGGCAACGCTATTGCCAACAACTTTACCAAAGAGGTTGATGCCCTGCGAAAGGGGGTCGCTGTCGCCATTGTCCATGGCTTGTTCGAGGCCGTTGGTAATGTTTTTCATGATGGCACGCTTGTGCGCCCGCTCCGACGGGTTCGACACGGCCAGCACCACGACGGTAATCAGCAGCACGACCAATGCCCAAAGCAGGTTGCGGCGACGAGAAGCGGGCTGCTGCGCCCCATTGCCAGGCGCCGCGGTGGGTTGCGCCTGAGAGCCACCCACCGAAGAGATGGGAGGTGGTGGCGGCACCGACGCTCCAGCCGTCTGGTTCTCGAAAAGAGGGCGCAACTCCTCCACCTGCCAAGCGGGAGCCCACTCAGCCATTCCATCGGTCCAGACCAGCGTGTCTGACCCAATGCCTTTCAGTTTCAGCTCAGCCACCGAGAACGGTCCTTGCTGAGCATCGTTTTCAATGATAAAATAGTTCATGACAGAATCGGTTATTCCACGGTGACACTCTTGGCGAGGTTTCGTGGCATGTCTACATTAAGTCCTTTCTCCACGGCGATGTGGTAAGCCAACATCTGCAAGGGGATGACGGAGAGCAGCGGGGCCAGCGGGGCCAACGTGTCGGGCACCTCAATGACGGCGTCGGCAATCTTGCTCACCTCATCGTCGTTGGCCGACACCACAGCGATGATGCGTCCGCCACGCGCCTTCACCTCCTGCATGTTCGATATGATCTTCTCGTATCCCTTGTGGTGCGTGGCCACAAAGAGGCACGGCATCATGTTGTCGACCAAAGCGATAGGGCCGTGCTTCATCTCGGCTGCGGGGTATCCCTCAGCGTGGATGTATGATATTTCCTTCAGTTTGAGCGCTCCCTCCAGGGCCACCGGATAGTTCCAACCTCGTCCGAGGTAGAGGAAATTGGTGGCGTAGGTGTAGGTACGCGCCAGGAGTCGAATGTCCTCATTGTGCTTCAGCACCTCCTCGATCTTGGCGGGGATGGCGTTAAGCTCATGAATCATATCCACATACTCCTTCTCATCGATGGTGCCCTTGGTGTGTCCGAGTGCCAAGGCCAGGAGGATGAGGCATGTGAGCTGACCCGTGAAGGCTTTGGTGGAAGCCACGCCAATCTCCGGTCCCACATGGATATAGATGCCCGTGTCGGTCTCGCGTGCGATGCTCGAGCCCACGGCGTTGACGATGCCGAAGATGCAAGCGCCCTTCTCCTTGGCCAGCTTGATGGCGGCCAGCGTGTCGGCGGTCTCACCACTCTGCGAGATGGCTATCACCACATCGGTGGGATAGATCACCGGGTCGCGATAGCGGAACTCCGACGCGTAGTCGACCTCCACCGGAATCTTGCAGTAGTGCTCAATGAGCTGCTTGCCTATGAGACCAGCGTGCCACGACGTTCCACACGCCACGATGATGAATCGCGAAGCTGAGAGCAGACGGTCGCGGTTGTTGCGCACGGCGCTCAGCACCACATCGTTGTGCACATTGGGGTCGGCGTAACCTGTCGAGGGGTCGTAGGCGTCGTTGCCACCCATGTCGTCCTCGGCGAAGAGTCGGCCACGCATGCAGTCGCGCAGGCAATTGGGCTGGTCGAATATCTCCTTCAGCATGTAATGGGGGAATCCTCCCTTGTCGAGCATGTCGAGATCCATGTCGATGGTCTTCACCGACACGTCTACGTGCTGGTTTCTGAGGTCGGTGATGTCGAGTGGCTGTCCGGGATGGCAAACGGCGATCTGCTCATCATCCACATACACCACATTCTTCGTGTACTCGGCGATGGGAGTGGCGTCGGAGGCGATGAAAAACTCGCTATCGTTCTCGCCAATGCCAATCACCATAGGCGAGCCCTTGCGTGCGGCCACCAAGGTGTGGGGATCGCGCTGGTCGAGCACGGCGATGGCGTAAGCGCCGATACACTTGCGCAGGGCATGGCGCACCGCCTCAGCGAGGTTGCAATGGTGGGTTTGCTGCGCATATTCAATGAGGTTGACGAGCACCTCGGTGTCGGTGTCGCTATTGAAATGGAACCCACGCTGCTTCAACTGGTCGCGAAGCAAGGCGAAGTTCTCGATGATGCCATTGTGAACGATGACAAGATTGCCTGAGTTGGAAACATGGGGATGGGCGTTGCGCACCGACGGCTCACCATGGGTGGCCCAACGGGTGTGGGCTATGCCTACCGCGCCGCTGCAGTCTTTGCCTTCGGCGGCATGCTCCAGGTCGCTCACCTTACCCTTTGCCTTATACACATGCAACTCGTCGGCACCATTGATGAGCGCCACTCCCGACGAATCGTAACCACGATATTCCAAACGATGAAGTCCTTTCACCAAGATGTCGAAGGCTTCACGATATCCAATGTATCCTACTATTCCACACATAATCTACCAAAATTATGGCGGCAAAATTACAAAAAGTAATTGAGTAAGCCCAACATTTTGCTATGTTTTTTGCTACATTTCTAACATAACGTAACCACAACCCCCTCCAAAGGGGTAACATAGGGCACCTCGGGGATTCATTGGGAGAGCGAGGGTTATATATATAATAAGGTGTAGCGGCAACCTGCCTCAAGCCACCTTAAACTGCCGTTGGCTCTCGTCGTAATAATAGCCGTTGTTGCGCAGATAAGCCTTCAGCTCCTCGGGGTCGCGCCCGTAAGCGTAGCAAAGAGCCTCCAGGGTGTCGTACATCTCGTCGCGGAGATAGAGATTGATGCTCGAAACCAAAATGGCTGGGTCGTGAGGAAGATAATCCATAGCTTAAATATTTTAGGGATGCGTTGTGAATCGATAGAATGAGGAATCGGAGCGCTGATGAATGGAATGTTGAAACGTACTGAAAAACAGATCCGTAGAAAACGAAAAAAGATTGAAATCGGCCTACTTGCCGAGATCAATCTTACCGCACAGGATGCCCATGGTGCACACGAGGGCCATGACAATGGCGGCGAATCCTACATAAATCATCATATTGAATCCTTTCTTTATAATAAGACATCTGTTCGGTTGGAGAAAAGCCCGCCAAGCTTACATTTTGCCATCATTGGCAAAACTCCTTAACGGCAGGTTGCTTTCAAGCGAACCTTGCAAAGGTACTGACTCTTTCCGACCCACGCAACCATTCTCCAAACAAATGTTCCCATGGGTCGTTCTTCTTGACATGGGTCAACGGAACGCAACAAAAAAGAAGAATTCTCCACCAAATAGCCAAATTGATTTACATCAAGTGTAAATTTGACATATATCAAATAATTAAGCGTGAACCCATTTTTCTTCGTTTCAGATGACGGATATATCGCACCACCTGATTAACTTTGCGGACGTATTAAAGGATAAAAGGATTGTAGTATGAATGACAAATTGACAACGATGAACGAATTGAGCAGTCGCCAGATTGATCTCAAGGTTTCTATGATGCTGAGCAGCCGTCGCGCCGCCTTGGCAGAGAAGAAGGCCAAGAAGGCCTAACCATCGCTGGTGCTCGTTGGCCTTCTTGAAAGGCTAAGGGCCAAAAATCTTTAGGCTGATTACTTGGCAGATATGCCGGTAATCAGTTTTTTTGTGCCCCAACGTCATCTTTTGCACAAACATCCAAGCCATTACCCAACGCCCTCGGCCCACCTCCTCGCTCGCTTAACGCCCCCACCCCATCACGACAAAGCCATAGACCCATGAGCGCCTCATCCCCATGGCAACCTGTTTTGTATCGTTTTTTGGTTAAAAAGTTGTGTGGAGATTTTGCGCGAGATAGAGAACCCAAATGGCGTTTTTGCGGTTTGGCGAGATGAAATCTAAGAGCAGGGCTCACCGTTAGGCATGTTTCTTCTTGAGGTTTGGCATGTTTCGCACCTCGATCGGGCATGTTTCGAGATGCGAAAGACCATGTTTCGCACCTCGGTTAGGCATGTTTCATGGCAAAAAATGTGGAATCGGGTGAGGGAAAACGCCACGCGCAATCATAAGTTCCTTATTATTAGCCATTTGCATAAAACACGCAAGAATCGCGTATTTGCAACCAAGAGCTTCCTCGCTGGCGGATAAGTGTTAAAAAAGGGGGATACATGCCAACCTTTTTCAGGGGCCACAAGGTTGCCCGTAGCAGTTCTCACGTTCAGAAACACTACCCGTCCCACCCATCGCCCAAGCGTCAGAAAGGGCAAGCCACCTCTGTAGCTTGCCCTTCACCATGCTGGCTTGCAACCAGCTATCATCCTAAATCCTCATAAACATGTTCATGAATCTTTCAACCCATTGTCCTGAGGTTTACATCAATCCTCCATAAACTTCTTGGCGGAGCGCAACTGGTGGCGCATCACGCTGAGCAGCTGCTGGGTCTCCTGCAAGAGGTTCAGGTAAACCATGTCGACCTGCATCATCTTGCTGGTGCCACTCTTCTGCATGCGGTTGATGTGGGTCTTACGAATGACCGAGAGGTCGTCCTTGCACACATCGGCCTCAGCCAGCACACCGCGATACTGCTCGTAGCGGTTGGTCTCAATGGCCTCGCAGGTCATCTTCATCAAGTCGTTCACACGGCGTCGAACGGGCTCATACTCGCTGATGTAAGCGGCGGGCACCGGGGTGAAGTTGTTGTCCACATGCTCCTTCACAGGCAGCATCATGCGGCGCAAGGTGTAGATATACTGTTGGTCGGAGTTGATGCCCACATGGAACCACGTGTTGCGCTCAATGGCAATATCCATGGGCGAGCGCTTCAAGCCGAGCAACTCCTGGCGACGGTATTTCTTCAGCACGTCGAGCTCGCGGCGCAGCGTCTTGTCGCTACCACGCAGCATCTTCACGTTCTGGGTGTTGAAGCCGTCGAGCACAGCGTTATATTGCTCCAAGGCCAAACGGCACACCTTCGACTGTGTGTTGCGCACATGGTTGCGAAGCATCTCCCACACCAGTTCGGGGTCGCGGGTACGCATCATGAGGCGGAAGTTGTCGTCGTCTTTCTTGGTCGTCTCCTGCTTGCGCTTGTACTGGCGGTTGCTGCGTATGAGCAAGAAGATAACCAGCACGATGAAGGCCACCTGCACGGCGATGCCGCCATACCACATGCAGAGGCAAACCAAGGCGCAGGCGAGGAAGGCCACACCAGCCGTGAGGAACCATCCACCAATCACACTCAGCACACCCGTGATGCGGAACACGGCGCTCTCGCGGCTCCAGGCGCGGTCGGCCAGGCTCGTACCCATGGCCACCATGAAGGTAACGTAGGTGGTAGAGAGGGGCAAGCGGTGGTTGGTACCGAAGGTGATGAGCATGGAGGCAATGACGAGGTTCACGGCAGCGCGCACCACATCGAAGGCGGCCTTGTCGTCTTTCAGCTCCACGTCGTTGGCATTGAAGCGGCGGTTGATCCACTGACGCAAGCCTACAGGGAAGATGGCCACCACCATCTCGATCATGCTTTGGCAGAAACGCACGATGGCGCGGGCGGCACGACTTGAACCGAACATCTCATCGCCCTCGTCCTGACGGGCCAGGTCGACCGACGTCTTGATAACGTTCTGGGCCTTCTTAGAGGTAGCCATCGCCACAATCATGATGATTCCGGCGGCCATGAGGTAGAAAGGCGGGGTCTTTGCGCTCTCCATGAGCGACGACATCATAAAGCCATCGATGCCGACACCATGGCCGTTGGCAACATAATCCTGGTAAGAATCGAGACCTGCCAAGGGCACACCGATGAAGTTGACCAGGTCGTTGCCGGCGAAAGCCATGGCCAGGGCAAACGTGCCCATGAGCACCGTGAAGCGGAAGATGTTGACCTTCATCAGATGGAGCACCTCCATCACGATGGTGGAGACGATGAACGTCAGCACCAAGAGCATATTTGTGTTTGTGTCGATATAGCCGCGAACGCCGTCGCTCAGATAGGGACTCTTGCCCACTCCCTTCATAAAGATGAAATAGCTCAGGGCCGTGAAGGCTATGCCGCCGAAGATGGCGATGCTGTAGCGCGAGTGTTTGCCGTAATTGAACGTAAACACCACACGACTGATCCACATCACCACCATACCCACGACAAACGATATGGCCACCGAAACGAAGATGGCGATAATAACCTGCAGGGCCTTGCTGGAGTTGAGCAGCATGCCATAGTCGAGGTCGGGGTCGGCCATCACCTTGAGCATGGCCAGCATGGCCGTACCACCCAAAAGCTCAAACACAAGCGAAACGGTAGTTGACGTGGGCATGCCGAGCGTGTTGAACATGTCGAGCACGATCACATCGGTCACCATAACGGCCAAGAAGATGGTCATCACCTCGTGGAACGAGTAGCGGTCGGGCATCATGATGCCGTGGCGCGCCACATCCATCATGCCCGAGGAGAGCACCGCCCCGAGCACCACACCCACGGAGGCAATGATCAACACTGTGCGAAAGGCGGCCACACGGGCACCCACCGCCGACTGCAAGAAGTTGACGGCATCGTTGCTCACACCCACAAAAAGGTCGAAAACGGCCAGGCAGAGCAGGAAAATAACGATGCAAAGATAAATGGTTTCCATTGAATCTTTTGTTTGATTGGTTCTTTCAGGTTGCAAAATTAGGTTGTGCGTGTTACACAGTTTTTACAACCATGTTACAATATGGTTACAATTAGTCCCCAACCGTTAACCAAAGCGATTGGGGATGATCTGTGTGTTAGAAATGGGTCATGAACTCCACCACAATCTTATCGCGCTCGCTCACCTTCGGCAGGGCGTCGTGGCGGTAGAGGTATTTCTCGTAGTTGACGCGTATCTCCGAGACAAACGGCTTGTCGAAGCTCAGCGTGGCGCCCGCCGTGATGCGGCTTCGCTTATAATCGTTGATGACGAGTTGGCCGGCGGTGTTGGCCTTGTCGTCGAGGTAGCGCTTGCCATCGCTGTGGTCGCTCATATAGTCGTAGCGCACCAAGGGCGACACCTTGGTGAACAGGCACTTGCGAAGGGGAATGTCGTAGCTCACGAAGCCGTCGAAGGCATGCACCGGATGGAAGGCGCCGTCGGCATAATGCTTATAGAGATACTCGGCCTCGGCAATGAAGCCTCGGCGGTGATAGGTCAGGCCGGCGTCGTACATCATGACGGTGGCGGCGTCGGGTTTCACCTTCTGGGCGCTGAGCACCACGTCGAGACCGAAAGGCAACAAAAACTGGGCCTTGGCTGAGAAGTTCACCTGATGGGTCCAGAAGTCCTTCTGGTTGGTGAGCCCCGACCCGTTGAACATACCAGCCTGCACAATGATCGGGAATCCCACGCCGAAAGTGTAGCCCAGGCTCGCACCCACATCGCGCACGTTGCCAACCTGTTTGGCGATGAAAGAGCGGTTGGCAAAGTACTGCTGGTGGGGCGAGCGATGGGCGTCGATGGTAAAGGGCACGCGCATCTGACCAATGGTAAAGTCGAGCGTGCGCCACGGTTTAATCTTGGTGTAAGCGTCGAGCATCTTGATGCTGCCCTCGTCGCATAAGTCGATCTCGGTCTTGTACGACACCATGGGGTTGATGTCGCCCGACACGTTGACACGCGCCGTGCGCACCTCGAAACGGCCTTCCTTCTCGTGGGTTTGGTACTCGTACTTGCCTCGCAGCGTTCCGCCTACGCGAACGTTCTGCGCTTCCATAGGTGCCGCAGCAACAAGGCTCAGCAACAAGAATGCAATCTTTTTCATTTCAGTCCTATTATCATTTCATTGATCATTCCATCGGCAAGACCCATATTGGGCACAATGATGCGCTTGGCCTTCGCACTGTCGGCTATGAGGGTGAAGTCTTCACTATGGCGTAGCGGGTCTTGCCGTCGTCGCCAGTTTCCTTGCGCTCCACCAACAGGTAGATGCGGTTGTCCTCAAGGCGTCCGAGGTCGTCGATCTCGTTGAGTCCAATGGAGTTGACCAGTCCGTTCAACTTGTCGTAGAAGAACTGGCGGAGGTAAAACTTCTGGTCGTCGGTGAGTTGCGTCTCGTCGACAAGGCGTATGCCGTTGTCGGCCAAACGGGCAAACACCTCGTCGACGGATCTCCATATTTTAATATGGTGGCAAAATTACGACGATCATGTTACAGGTTTTTTGCAGGCATGTTACAATGGTATGACAATCACAACGCATGCTTGTTGCGCTTCCCTACGAGCCAAAATAGGTGTTACAAAACCGTGTGGAAAACAAAAACATGGGCTATGGCAACGCCTTGTGGACGAAAAAGCGTAATTTTGCAAGAAGAAAGCAAACGTTGGTTTACACCTATTATAATAATATGAAAGAGTTATTGATTGTGAGTTTGGGCAGTTTCTTTGGCGGTGGCATGCGTTACGGTGTTTCGAAACTAATTGCCACGCATGCAAGCCTCAACTTTCCATTGGGCACATTCACCGTCAATGTGCTGGGCTGTCTGCTACTGGGGTTCCTATCCGGACTGAATGTGGGTAGCGGATGGTTGTCGCCCTCGGCCAAGCTATTGCTCACCACAGGCTTCTGTGGCGGATTCACCACTTTCTCCACCTTCATGAACGAAAGTGCTTCGCTTGCCAAAGGAGGCGACTCGCTCACCACGCTGCTCTACGTGGCGGGCAGCGTTGCCGTGGGCTTTGTGGCCGTAGTGGCCGGCCATTTGTTGGCCAAGAGTTGTTAAACAGTAAAGCTACAAGGGCTCGTTCGCACAAGCGCGTTGAGCCCTCATGTCGTTGGTGCGACTTCGCATTTACGCAAACGCCTCACGCCATACGGCTTGCGCTGCAATCATTGCGGCGGCCGTATGGGTGAGGCGTTATGAGGGGCGGGGTGCGCAGCCTACTCTTGCACGAAGAACTTGCCGTCGGCGGCTTGTCCTGCGGCAGAGACCTTGACACGGGTGTCCTTGCTGTTGTTGTAAACCGTGGCGGTAAACTCACCATTCTCGTCGAGCACGGCATTGGGGTTCCAATAGAGTGTGCGACGGTAATCGGTAGGTTCGGCGGGCTTCTGCGTACTATAGTCGGGACTGTAATGCTCCTCGGGATAGGTGAAGCCTTCCAACATGATGCGGCGATCACGATAGGTGAAGCGCTTGCCATCGTCGGCAACGGGCACATAAACGACCACAACATCCTCCAGATTGAGCTGTTCCGTATGACGATCGGTGTAGTTGCGTGGCTCAAAGTCGGTATAGAACCTGATGCTGTCTACACGGTTGAGGTGCAGGTCCTTGAACAGGGCCGCATCGGAACGGTTCTTGATGATATCCTGCATGGGGATGAAATTGGTGTAGAACGTGTAGCGATCGAGCTTTCCTACCACATTGTAAGAGCGGTAACGGTTCATGTTGCCGTAGACGGTTTGGCAGGCCGTGGGTGGAAAAGCGCCCATGTTGATCACACCCCACGACAGTCCGCGGTCGGTGGCCTCATTGTAAACGTCGTAGGCGTCGGCCACATAGGCGGGCTTAGAGTAGTCGAGGGCGCGACGGGTGCGACGCTTGGCCTTCACGCTAATGTTGCGAAGCGTGCGGGCGCCATCCGACGAGCTATTGTCGATGCTGTCCTCACCGATAACCAATGAGGTGCCAATATCGGGCAGGTGGGTCTGATAATAGTTGTAGGGATGGGCGAAAACGGGATAAAACAGATGGCGAGTGACATAATAATCGGGGTACCTCTCCTCATCGAAACGATACTTATCCTGACCGGCCGTGAGGCAACGCTTCAGCGAATCCTTACGGTCGTAAGCGGTGAGGAACAGCACGGCCTTATCGTAGAATGGGGGTATCTGGAAGAGGAACTGGCCTCCGTCGTGGGTCTCTTGCACGCTACCGGCGCTCATTCCATCCTTTTCCACTTCGGCCTCAATGAGCACCTCGTGCTTGATGGAACGCTGATTGACGCCCAAGTAGCTACCCTCGGAAGTGCCTTCTTGCGTGGCATTGGCATCAGAAGATGCGTCGTCGGTCGACGAACTGCCGTCGGGTTGTGAGTTCTCGGTGTCTTCAAGACTTCCCTCAGCCACATTGTTGCCTGCGTTCCAACCACTCATGGTGATGCCTCCTTGGCTCACGGCATTGGCGGCCTTCTCGGCCATCAGGCTCGCAACGCTCGTTCCGGAACTGAGACCCTGCACATCATCGACAAACAACATGGGCACATCGAGCTGCTTGCGAACGATGCCTTCCACGGTAAGGGTCTTCTCGGGTGTATAGCGCAGGCGGCGAAACGCCATCTGGCCCAGCCCCACCTGTTTCTTATCGGTGGCGAGCGGCGTATATTTGCGCCATCCCTGCACCAACATCAGCACGTCGAGGGCCTGCCGACGCTCAGCGTCGTCGCCTGCAAAATAGTAGGCGGGCGATGCAATGAAGCCCTTCAGGTCGCTGCTAAGCAACAGGTCGGTGAGCATGTTACCATCGTCGTACGACGAGTCGTCGGTGCGGGTGTCGCGCAAAGACACGGAAACGGGCATACCCGACGTGCCATCGGTGGCGGCAATATGGAGCTGGATGGGCTCGTAAGGCTTATAGTCGAGCTTATCGGTGCTTACCTGCAGCGGCGTGCCCATGTCGTGATGGTTCACGAAGAAGAGACGGTCGGCAAGCACGTTGGCTTCCGCATCGAATATCATCAACTCGTTGACGCCAGTGGGCAACTGGCTTACATCGGGCGTAACAGTAGTGGAGCCCTGCAGGCGTTGGAACTGAAGCAACTTGCCTCGGCACAACACGGCGTAGGCGGCTGGTGCGCAACCACGGCTGCGCAAGGCGAACGTAGGACTCTGGGTGTGCCCATCGAAGTCGGGATTTTGCAGTTCAAGCACGGCGCCGGCTTCCTCGGCCTTGGGTAATCGGAAGTTGTATTTGTCGCCTTTCCATTGGAACGTCACCCGCCCATGTGTGCTATCTGAAGGCGTATAGTAGAACGTGCCACGCCCCATGTGGGTGGGCTTAAACTTAGTTTTGCCGTCGAGCGTGCCGCCAATGGTAAGCGCCTGACCGTCTTGGTCGGTCACCTCAAACGCCACTCGGCTCTTAAGACCCTCGACAAGCGTGCCTCCCTCGGGGAAGAACTTGCAGAGGAGCTTGTCTTTCTTTACAAACGGAGCCTCACGCTTGGGGCGGGCGTACATGTATTTGCCATCATAGTCGCCTGCCTCACGGGGACGGCTATACACGGGAACCACACGACTGTACAGGTCTTCCCAATCGCGGTAATAGTCGGCGGCCATCTGATAATTGTAGAACAGGGCGCGATCGTCGCGGGTATAAGGACGTAACTTGACGTTGAAATTGAGCATCCAACGGGTGTAAGCGCGTATCTCGTAGTAACCACTGTACAGGCTGTCTTTTAGGGCAAACTGTCCACAGGTGTAGTTTTTGTCGCTTACCACCACGCGTTGGCGGTCGACCACCACGCCATCGGGGGCCAACAGTTCCACATAGAGCATCTTGCTCATGTCGGTGGGGTGCAGGTTGTCGGCGCGAACCACGTAGGCTTTGTACCAGATGGTGTCGCCAATGAAGTAACAAGTGTTGTCGGTGTGTACGTAAACCTTCTCTTGTATCTGTTGATTTTGGCGCAGACGGTTCTCCAACGCATCGAGATTGTCGGCACGAAGAAGGCCACTACACAACGGCATCCATAAGAGGAGCGCCGTCAATAAGTATCGTAAAGCACATTTCATAGGGCAAAAGGGATTGACGATTGTTTGATTCCGCTAAAGTAATAAATAATGAACAAAAAGCAAACAATCGTCAATCTCTGGCTCCAAAAATTATACAAGTTTAACGCAAAGAGAGCGCATAAGCCACCATTTGGTCAGCAACCAAAGCGACTGAGCGCAAAGATCACGCACGAGTTAGATTGAGTCCATCAGTCGGCGCATGGTCATGAAGGGACGCCCCACTTCCGTGTGGCTCTTGCGGGCGAGCCAACGGAGCGCACGATAGGGTGCGCGTTGGTGGTTCATCTTGCGCACGGAATAGTAGAAGCCAATGGTGTTGAGCAGACCAACTACGACCACAACGATGAACTGCTCAGTGGCATCGCCGCCAAAGAGGTAGCAAAGGAGCCAACAAAACACGTTGAACGCATTGAGGGAAATGACCGAAACGGAAGTGCCAATATGCGAGAAGCCCAACTCAATGAACAGGTGGTGAAGGTGGCTTCGGTCGGGATGGAACGGCGATATGCCGCGGAAGATGCGACCAAACATAACGCGCAAGGTGTCGAAGACGGGCACGGAGAGCACGCTCAACGAGAATGCCACAACGCCAAGGCGCGGGTGGTTCAAGGCCGCCAGCGAAGTGTTGTCGATCATTCGCATGCAGAAGATGCTCATCAACATACCCAACATCAATGTGCCAGAGTCGCCAACAAACATCTTGCTCTTCAATCCGAACACATTGTGGAAGAAGAATGGCACCAACGCTCCTGCCGCCAGGGAGGCCATGACGGCCATCGTGCCATCATAAGATGAGCAAAACACAATGCCGAAACATAAGCAAGCGAATATGCAGATGCCGCTCGAGAGACCATCGACACCATCGATGAGGTTGATGGAATTGATGATACCCACGCACGAAACGGCACACAACGGCAGACTGAGATACACAGGTAGCTTGCCAATACCAAACAACCCGTGCATGTCATTGATATTGGTTTTGTCCATGTAAACAATGAAACCTACCAAGCATATCTCAATGATGAGACGGAGAATGGGGCTGAGCCCCAGCAGATCGTCGACCATACCGACATACATCATCACCGTGAGCGTAATGATACAGGTGAAAAGGGCGTAACTGTTGAAGAACACACTGGTGGCTCCCGCGCCCACCACGATACCGAAGAACACGGCCATTCCGCCCATCACAGGCACCGGACGCGACTGCAGTTTGCGGCTGTCGGGAACATCAAACATATTGCGGCTGGCGGCCATTTTCACGATCAAAGGGTGAACAAGGGCCGTAAAGCACATGGCCAAAAAGAATGGTAACACAACGCCAAGCATCCACAGCCTTGGGGTCATGTAACTAAACATGCCATCTAAGGAATAGCTTAAATTATCTATCAAGCGTTCTATCATGCGACTGTCTTAGTGAGATAACATTCGCAAAGATACAAAAAATTATTTAATATTAGGGTAATAACAACAAATATTCCGACGTTGCCCTCCATAATTCCACATTTCTCGACCCTACAACGACTATTTGGTTCCAATCGGTTAAACCCTTGTTACAAGCGAGTTACAATGATATTGCAGAAAACATTGGGTGCGATCACATAACGGGAAAAGCGACAAAAAGCAACGATGGGCAAGTCCAGGGGGCTCCGGCTGTAAAAAAGGGAACTTTCATGGGGGAAAGCGCAAGGACGCATAAACGCGGCCCACGAATGCCAAAACCCTTAAAACCGACGGACGCCAGAGACTATTACAAAGGGAAAAAACAACCTAACCAATTGACAACATGGTGTGTTCCAAAGGGGAAAACCAACCTAACCGATTGACAACATGGTGTGTTCCAAAGAGAAAAGCCAACCTAACCAATTGACAACATGGTGTGTTCCAAAGGGAAAAACCAACCTAACAGATTGACGGTTCGTCTGGTTTCTTCCCACCGAAGACGCCCTTGTCAATAAGCATATTTTCGTTCCCTATTGAGGATTCGTGGTCTTTGCGGATTGTATTTGCGGCTCAACACATCATGAACGGGCGAATACCATGGCGTTTGAATGCCTGCCAAATGCAACAACACGTGCGAAACCGCGTCGGTTATGAAGGGTCGGCGCCGAGCGTCTTGTATGTCATGCCACATCCGAGGATGGCACGACTTGTACCTCTCGGTGACATAAATCCAAAACGGGATGTCGTATTGCTGACGTATATTGGCCGCACTCCACTCCAAGGTACGGCCCCATTCCTGTGTGTTGTCATCGAAAATGCGCTCGCCATGGTCAGAAAGAAACACTACAATCGCCTCCTCCTGATCAACCATCTTCACGATCTCGCCTATGATAGAGTCGTTGTAACGATAGGCGTTGTCGTAATCTGCCAAGAGCTTAAGATGTTCGGCGTTTAAGTCCTTGCGGCTATAATCGGTTTCCGCAAACACGACCCGTGAGGCCGGATACCGCTGACTAAAATCGAAATGGAGCCCTAAGAAATGAAAAACACTCAGTTTTGGCTTGTTCGACTTACCCGTCAGAGCACGATAATCGTCAATCAACCCATCGTCGAAGCGATGGAGCGAATCGTTGCGAACATCAAACATGGCATGGCTAAAGCGCGCGTTGCTCATAAAGATCTCCTCCTTAAACGCGCTAAAACCTACGGTATTGGCCAAATATTGATTACTGAAGAACTCCGTATGATAGCCTGCCAGACGAAACAGGTGCGGGAACAAGGGCTGCGACGCCCACGTGCCGTCCATGCCTATGCAATGGGTGGTCATGATCGATTGGAAGGCTTCACATGTAACATTCCACGGACTCACCACGTCGGAGAATACCGCCAGTCGTCCGGTATCATACATTCGCTGCTGACAAGGCGTAGTCAACTTGTCATAACCATACAACGAGGAATGTCGCTTATTGCAACTCTCACCAATAATAAGGACAATATGGGGCCCGGAAGAAAGGCGCGACGTCACCACCGCTTTGTCCAACGACTTCGCAAGATCGCGACAGATGGCAGCTTGCTGGATATTCTCCGAAACCGAATAAGCCAAGCGATAGATGGGCAGATAGTATTTCGTCTTGGGCTCAAAGTCCTTCATTCGCTGCACGTTCAGTTCGTCAAGACCACATATTACACGATAAAAGACATACTCGCGACTATCGATTGTGGCAAAAAATCCTACAAAGAAAAGGCAACATACGGGAACGGCACAGACGGGCTTGCATAGGTTCCGCATCTGGGCCACCCCCATCCATTTGGGTTTCCGAGGCCAAATGGCTAAAAGGATGTGGGCTCCAAGAAGCGTCAGAACCAACCCGAAAGGCGACCACAGATCGCTCCACGTGATAAGCGAAAGGAACTCCGAACATTCGCGTGGATTCGTATAGATGACCTGTTGCAGAAACGTTGGACAGAAAGCGGTACCAAGATGGGCATAGCAAAAGGCATCAATCAAGGCAACAACGTAGAACAACGCATATAACACACCTTTCGTAAAGGGCCGAAAGCGCTGCGGAACCAAGAGCAGAAAAGCGCACAACAGGTACAGGTCGGCAAAGAGTTGGAACACCCCAACCAACCGACTGCTATCGTAAGGGACAAACAACACACATACGACTCCCAACAAATACATGGAGATGAAGAAAGCCAAGCTCTCCCCAATAGGCCGCATCAGAATGCCGCCTAACGATTGCAAGAAATGGCTTATGCGCTGTTTTGAAATCATTTACCTACGCTATGATGATTATCTATACTACCACTTCAAGGTCCACGCCTATTGGTTGTCCTTGTTGATCAGGTTCACCACCACCTTCACCATGACGTCCTTCTCCTCCGTTCGGCTCTCTGCGATCATCAAAGTGAGGGCCACAAGCGTGTTGTCGGCAATGCGTTTGTGACCATCTTCGGCATAGAGCACATGGTTGTTGTTGAGAAACCACAGGAAGAGCATGGCCGCAATGCGCTTGTTTCCGTCGCTGAACGAATGGTTCTTCACCACGAGATAAAGCAGCATGGCCGCCTTCTCCTCTACGGAAGGGTAAAGTTCCTGTCCATCAAACGTTTGATAAATCTGTCCGATACTACTCTTGAACGACTCGTCTTTCTCGTTTGCAAACCATTGGCTTCCACCAAACTTAACCTTCAAAGCATTGATGGCCTCCATCGCATTGTCGTAAGTGGCATGGAAAGAGGCGTCGGATGTAGTCTTCTGAATGGCAAGCGACTGGTAGTCATAATGGTCGAGCGTGTCGAGGGCATACACATAATCGCTAATGACATTGAACAACCCGCCATACTCCTCGTTGCTAACCTCCTCTTGCAACCCAATGGCACGCGACATCAAACGCACCACATCCTTCAGCTCTTTGTAACGGTCGAGCTTTATCTGCTGGTTAATGGCATACCCCTTAATGATGTATTGCTTCAGGACAGAGGTAGCCCAACGACGGAACGACGTAGCATTTTTACTATTGACCCTATATCCCACAGAAATGATAACATCAAGATTATACAAGGGAATCTCGCGGACTATCTGTCGTTGACCTTCCATTCGAACCTGTGCACTTTTTGCACAGGTTGACGATTCATCAAGTTCTTCCGATTTATATATATTTCGAATGTGACGGACAATAGACGTTCTATCCACACCGAACAACTCCGCCATTTGGCTTTGGGTCAACCAAACCGACTCATTCTCCAGTTTAACGTTAAGTTGTACCGTTCCATCCTTAGATCGGTATATTTCTATTGAATTAAGTTTACTTTCCATTAGGCACCAATCAATTTTCGCTATGTTCTGTTCATTAGTTAGTTAAAGCCCTCTCTCAGCCCAGTCGCTGCGGTCGAGTTGGCGGTACGTGATGGCCTCAGAGATGTGTTCGGGACGGACGGTGGGCGAGGCGGCGAGGTCGGCAATGGTGCGGGCCACCTTCAAGATGCGCGAGTAGGCACGGGCAGAGAGCGACAATCGCTCCATGGCCAGGCGCATAAGGTCGAGCCCCTGCTCATCGGGCTCAGCATACTGGTGGATCATGCGTTCGGTCATCTGCGCGTTGCAATGCACGCCCGGCACATCCTTGAAGCGGGCGGTCTGGAGGGCTCGAGCGGCGATAACGCGCTCACGAATCTTCGCCGACGGCTCACCGGGAGCAGCCTTCGACAGCTCCTTGAACGGCAAAGCGGAGATCTCGCACTGGATATCGATGCGATCCATCATGGGACCGCTGATCTTATTGAGGTACTTCTGTATCTGGCCAGGTGTGCAAACACAATGATGCGTAGGATCTCCATAGTATCCACACGGGCAGGGATTCATTGAAGCCACAAACATGAACGAGCAAGGGAAGGTTACCGTATACTTGGCCCTACTGATGGTGATCTGCCGATCCTCAAGCGGTTGGCGCAGAACCTCAAGCGTGTGCTTGTTAAATTCGGGCAACTCATCGCAGAAGAGCACGCCATTGTGGGCCAAACTGATGGCGCCAGGCATGGGGTTATTGCCACCGCCCACGAGCGCCACCTCGGATATGGTGTGGTGGGGCGAGCGGAAAGGACGTTGCGAAATAAGCGTTGAACCGGTCTTGAGCAAGCCAGCAACGGAATGGATCTGCGTGGTTTCGAGACTCTCCGAGAGGGTCAGAGGAGGCAGGATGGACGGCAATCGCTTAGCCATCATGCTTTTTCCCGAGCCCGGAGGACCAATCATAATGAGGTTATGACCACCAGCGGCGGCCACTTCGAGGGCGCGTTTTACATTCTCCTGTCCGCGCACATCGGCAAAATCGAGTTCGAAATTATATTGTTGCTCATAAAACTCCTTCCGTGTGTCGACAACGGTGGGCGCATATTGCACCTCGCCCGACAAGAGTTGGATAACCTCAACCATCGAGTCCATTCCATAAACCTCCAGGTTATTGACAATGGCCGCCTCGCGTACGTTCTGCTTGGGTACAATCAAGCCCCGGTAATGTTCGGCCCGTGCCTTAATGGCAATGGGCAACACACCCTTGGCAGGCTGCAGATGGCCGTCGAGACTCAACTCGCCCACCATCATAAACTCGTTGAGATGCGGCGCGTTGATCTGCCCATCGGCCGCCAGGATGGCGATGGCCAACGGCAAGTCGAAGCTGCTTCCCTCCTTCCTAAGGTCGGCAGGCGCAAGATTGACCGTAAGGTCAGCACGTGGAAAGATGTAACCATTGTTTTGCATGGCGGCAGCTATGCGATCGCGTCCTTCGCGCACCGCCTCATCGCCGAGGCCCGTAAGATGATACATAATGCCTTTCGCGAGGCTCACCTCGATGGTAACGGGAGTAACGTCGAGGCCATTAACGGCTGCACTATAAGTCTTTACAAGCATGCAAAAATGGGTTAAAGTAGTAGGTAGGTTAATAAAAACAAGAAGGCGCGGGCTATCCCTACGCCTATCGTATCAGTAGTTTTACTCTGAAACATCAGAGGTACGCACCTATGACATCAGAGGTTTTCCTCGATGCGTTGCACCAGATCGTCGATGGAAAGGCCACGTGCTATGACGCGCCCATTCTTCAGCAACAAGGTGTTGGGAAGCGAATAGAGTCCCAGTTTTTTCACGACGTCGCCTTCAAACATCTTTCCGTCGCAGACGACGGGCCACGTAATGGAGTCGTATCGCAACGAGTTGTCACATTCGGTCTTACTCGCATCGATGGAGAAAGTAGCCACTTGGAACCGTCCGCCCTTCTGACGGCGCAGCACCCTAAGGCGTCGCAACTGCTCCATGCTGTCGTAGTTCCACGACGCATAAAGCGTTATGACGGCGAGGCCTTTGCTCAACGAGGCCGACGAAACCGTGTTGCCTTTCATGTCGCGCGCGGTGAACGCGGGCAACGTAGCCCCCACCCCACACTGCGTGATGGCCTTCAGCGCCTGCTCCATACGCGCCAGGTCGCCATTGCGCTCCTGCTTTTCGAGCAGAATACGCGTCAATCGCAATGCCTCCTGATAATCGGGCTTGGGAGCCGCCACAAGATACGACTTCACCAGATAAGCGCTGACCCTCGACGATGGATGGTCTTCGGCAAACTTGGCAGCGAGCTTCATCGCCTCGGGCGGCGACGCTTCAGCCACCTGCTTTCGAAAGGCCGTCATGAGTTCATTGTCGTCGGTGCCCGTCACCTCCATCTCCTTGAGGTGCGAGGCGTCACCTTTAATAGAAACAGTCTTCCCCGGCTCCGCGAAGATAGGTTGTCGCGAGAAGTTGGGGAAGACCAATACAAGCGTGGCGGGATGGTCGCAAGCCATCTCATAGGCAAAGCGACCACCCTCCACTTTAATCGTGTCGATGCCACTCACCGCTCCATCCTCGCTGTAAAGATAGAACTCTCCCTGGTTCAAGTGAAGAAAACGGCCTTCAAACTTGAAATGCTTTCCATCGGTGCCACACGACACGAGGAGCACCAAGAGCAGTGCGAGGAGGAACAGTTTATGACGCATACTTACTTCTTAAGGTTTGCAAACTCCAGGTCGTTGTCAGCATACTGACTCAACGCAGAGTTCTTCTTGATGGCGCTGTTCAGGTAATCCTGAGCGGCAGCGGTGTTGCCCTGACGGTTCTGCACGATAGCCATGAGGTAATCAGAGAGTGCATCGGCGTTCTTCTGATCCTTCAGCGTAGCCACAGCGGCGGCATAGTCCTTGTTGAGGATCTGAGCCAGAGCGGCGCTGTTCGACTTGCTACCCTCGAAGTTCTTCACGGCAGTAGCGTAGTTGCCCTTGGCGATGTTGAGGTTACCCATCACCTCGCCGAAACCGTTGGCGTTGATAGCGTTCGAGAGGTTGCTCTCAGCCTCGGCGATGTTGCCATTACGCAGAGCGATGAGCGCCAAGTTGGCGTAGCCCTCGGGAGCCTTCTGGTCCTTAGCGAAAGCCTGCTTCACATAGCTCTTGGCAGCGTTCTCGTCGCCCTTGTTGAAAGCCATGACAGCCAGGTTGTTGTAGGCGCGATAGTCCTTATCGTAGCACTCGGCAGCCTTCTTGTAGATAGCCTCCTTCTCGTTGGCGTCGTTGGTCAGCGTAGCAGCGTAGAGAAGCTCGTCGGCAGAGAGCTGTGCGGCGTCGGCCTTATACTGTTCCTTGATCTGCTCGTCTGAGCGACCCACTGTCTCATAGTTGATGATGAGGCGGCTACGACGCAACTCAGGCAGGATGCCGTCGGCCAGCTCACGGAAGCCAGCGCTCATGTTGCGGATCTGCTGCTCGCGCTCAGCGGGGTCCTTATACATCTCGAGAACACGCAGGATGACATCCTTGTCCTGGATGTTGCTGGCCTGCACGAGGCGCTTGAAGCCGTCCCAGTCCTGTGCGGTGTAGTGAGCGTCTACGTTGGCGCCGCGCAGCTTGGCGGCCTTCAGCTGCTTGTCGACATAAGCCTCGCTCACGTTCTGGCGCTTGCCAGCGAGCTTATCATTAAACTTGAATCCACCCTCAGGAGAAGCGTAGGCAGCCACCTCGACGTTCTTGAGGTTCAGGCCCTCGCGGTCGGCGTTGATCTTCTTCAGCATCTCAACAAACTCCTTCACAGAGCCGTTCTTCAACTCGCTCTTGCGGAGGTTGGCCTGGTTAACGAGGAACTTGATGTTGGCCTCGACGCGCTGTGCTCTCACACGCTGGAAAGAGTCGGTAGCGATGCAACCGCCAGCGTTCATCAGGGCCTGCTTGTAAAGCTCCGAAGTGGAGAGCACACCCGTAGCGACCTTCACAGCGGGAACCTCCACCTTCTTCTTGCCCAGGCGAGCGTCGAAAGTGAGATACATGTCGCTCTTCTGCATCTCAGGCACGTAGGCGAAAGATGTCTTCATCGTGTAGCGGCCGCCCATCTTGTAAGAGATGGTCTGGTCGTTACCCATCACACGCTCACCCTGGAACGTGGCGCTCTGACCCTTGGCAACCTTGCCATCGGCGTAGCGAAGCTCGGGAGTAACCGTGACGACAGCCTTAGGCTTCATGTACTTCACGGGGAACACACCGTTAACTGTAGCGGGCACCTCACCACCGAGAGTCTCGAGCGGGTTGGGCTCAACTGTGAAATTGTCGGCCGACAAAGGACCTAACTTAGAGCACGATGAAAATGCGACTAATGAGATTAAGGATAAAGATAGAATGGAATAATTACGCATAATAATACTAAAATGTGAAGTGCCGCGAGCGGGACTCGAACCCGCACAGCCATTACTGGCCAAGGGATTTTA